>NZ_JBNNJZ010000396.1:0-7668 GCF_050270335.1 Streptomyces sp. NPDC059900 | reverse complement strand
GAGCGAGACCGGGAAGGGTCTTTGGACATACCTATGTGCGCAGAGGTACTCTCCCGTCGTGCCCGATTCCAGCGCGTCCGCCAGGGACCTCGACCGTGTGGCCTCGGCCCTCGCGGCGAGCCTGCCCGCGCTGAACCGCGCCCTGGACCGGCACGTCGGCCGGGACTTCGCGCGCCCCAAGCCCCCCGAGGCCCAGCTCGCCTTGCTGCGCCTGGTGGCCCAAGAAGAAGGCACCACTGTCCGTGAGGCCGCCCACGCGCTGCTGATGCGGCCCAACAACGTCAGTGCCCTGGTCTCCCAGCTCACCGAGCAGGGCCTCCTCGAACGGCGGCAGGACGCGGACGACAAGCGGATCGCGCATCTGCATCTGACCTCCCGCGCCCGGCGCGAGCTGGCCGAGGTCCGGCGCCTCGAAGGCGAACACCTCGCGCGCGCCCTTCAGTTCCTCACCCAGGGAGAGCGCGACGCGCTGGGCTCGGCCGTCGGCGCGCTCGCCTCGCTCACACGGCAGCTGCACGTCACGCCTCCGGCGGAGTAGGCCGCCTCCCCGTCACGGGGACTCTTCCGGCTGCCTGCGCGCTGCGCCTTTGCGCAACTCCCCTCATCCAGAACTCCCCAGACAGACAAGGCACCTTCATGCCGTCCACCACCGTGGATCCCTCTCCCCTGCCCGCACACTCCCCGCCCGGAGCGCCCGCACCCGCGCCCGCCGGCCGGCGCGCCAACCCCTGGCTGACGCTGGTCGCCGTCGCCTTCGGGCTCTTCATGGTCCAGCTCGACGCCTCAGTCGTGGCCATCGCCAACCCGGAGATCGGCCGCGCCCTGAAGGCGTCCACCGCGGACCTCCAGTGGGTCACCAACGCCTACCTGCTCGCGCTCGCGGCCTCGCTCATCCCGGGCGGCAAGCTCGGCGACCGCTTCGGGCGGCGCACGTTCTACCTGGTCGGCGTCGTCGGGTTCACGCTCGCCTCGGTCGCCATCGGCCTCTCGGGCTCGGTCGAGGGGGTCATCGCCTTCCGGGCGGTGCAGGGCTTCTTCGGCGGGCTGCTGATGCCCAACACCCTGGGGCTGCTGCGCACCGCCTTCCCGCCGCGCAAGTTCGGGATGGCCGTGGGTATTTGGGCCATGGTCTCGGCGGTGTCGACCGCGCTGGGCCCGATCGTGGGCGGACTGCTCCTGGAGAACGTCTCCTGGGAGTCCGTCTTCTACATCAACGCCCCCATCGGCCTGCTCGCCCTGCTGGTGAGCGCCGCCGTGCTGCCGCAGAGCAGGAGCGGGAACGCCGGGGAGCCTGCGCGGTTCGACCTCCTCGGGGTCGTCCTGCTCGCCGTCGCGCTGCTGTCCGTGGTCTTCGGCGTCGTCAAGGGCGAGACCTGGGGCTGGGCCTCGGCGGGCACCCTGGGATGCGTCGGCGCCGGTGTGCTGCTCCTCGGCGCCTTCGGGTGGTACGAGACGCGCGTGGCGCATCCGCTGCTTCCGATGCGGCTCTTCCGCAGCCGGGCGCTGACCACCGGCACGGTCATCACCGCCCTCAACTTCTTCGTCATGCTCGGCGTGATCTTCTTCGTGATGCTGTACCTGCAGAACGTGCGCGGCTTCTCGCCGGTCGAGGCCGGTGTGCGCACCCTGCCGCTCAGCCTCGCCTCCCTGGTGGCGTCCCCGCTGGGCGCCGCGCTCACCGCACGCTTCGGACCGCGTCTGACGATGCCGCTGGGCATGCTGCTCCAGGCCGGGGCCGCCTTCGGCATGCTCACCTGGGACACCGGCTCGTCGTACGCCACGATGTGGCCGCCCTTCGTCGCGCTCGGCCTGGGAGTGGGCATGGTCCTGTCCGCGTCATCCGATGCCATCGTCGGTCAGGCTCCCGTGCGGGACGCGGGCGTGGCGGGCGGGTTGCAGGCCACCTCGCTGCAGATCGGCGGCGCCCTCGGCACCTCCGTCCTGGTCTCGCTCATCAGCAGCCGGGTCGGCTCGACACTGACCGGTGAGCTGACCGGCGCGGGCGTCCCGGAGGCCGTGGCGGCCGGGCTCCGGGAGGCCGGGGACGCGGTGGCGATGGGCGCGGCCCCGGTGTCGCCCGACATGTCCGCGCAGGTGAAGGCGGCGGTCGTGGACGGCAGCGGTCAGGCGTTCATGAACGGCGTGCACACGGCCGTGACCGTGACCGGCGTGCTCTGCCTGCTGGGCGCCGCCGGTGCGGCGGCCGGTCTGCGGCGCGCCTCGGCCGCGCGGCACTAGGAGATACGTACGGAAACGCGCCGGACCGGCCGGGTAACTCCGGCCGGTCCGGCGCGTGTTGCGTGTTCTAGGCCGCCGCCACCTGCTCCGCCTTGTCGGCGAACTGTGTGCGGTACAGCTCCGCGTACCGGCCGCCCGCCGCGAGCAGTTCCTCGTGGGTCCCGCGCTCCACGATCCGCCCGGCCTCCACGACGAGGATCTGATCGGCGGACCGCACCGTCGAGAGCCGGTGCGCGATGACGATCGCGGTGCGGCCTTCCAGGGCCTCGGCGAGTGCTTCCTGCACCGCCGCCTCCGAGGTGTTGTCGAGGTGCGCGGTGGCCTCGTCGAGGATGACCACCCGCTGCTGGGCCAGGAGCAGCCGGGCGATCGTCATCCGCTGGCGCTCGCCGCCGGAGAGGCGGTAGCCGCGCTCGCCGACCACCGTGTCCAGGCCGTCCGGCAGGGAGCGTACGAGGTCTTCGAGACGGGCCCTGCGCAGGACGTCCCACAGGTCGTCCTCGGTGGCTTCGGGGCGGGCGAGCAGCAGGTTGGCGCGGACCGACTCGTGGAAGAGATGGCCGTCCTGGGTGACCATGCCGAGCGTGCGGCGCATGGACACCGCCGAGAGGTCGCGGACGTCGACCCCGCCGATGCGTACGGTGCCGCCGTCCGTGTCGTACAGGCGGGGCAGCAGTTGGGCGATCGTCGACTTGCCCGCGCCGGACGAGCCCACGAGCGCCACGGTCTGGCCCGGCTCGGCGCGGAAGGACAGGCCGTGCAGGACTTCGTCGCCGCCGCGGGAGTCGAGCGACGCGACCTCTTCGAGGGAGGCGAGGGAGACCTTGTCGGCGGACGGGTAGCCGACGCGGACGTCGTCGAACTCCACCGCCACCGGGCCCGGAGGGACTTCGCGTGCGTCGGGCTTCTCGTCGATCAGCGGCTTGAGGTCGAGCACTTCGAAGACCCGCTCGAAGCTGACGAGCGCGCTCATCACTTCGACCCGTGCGCCCGCCAGGGAGGTCAGCGGCGCGTAGAGGCGGGTCAGGAGCATGGCGAGGGACACGATCGCGCCCGTTTCCAGGTGGCCGTTCAGGGCGAAGTAGCCGCCGAGGCCGTAGACGAGGGCCAGGGCGAGCGCCGAGACCAGCGTGAGCGCGGTGACGAACGTGGACTGTGCCATTGCGGTGCGCACGCCGATGTCCCGCACCCGCCGGGCCCGTGTGGCGAACTCCTGCGACTCGGCGCCCGGACGCCCGAAGAGCTTGATGAGCGTGGCGCCGGGGGCGGAGAAGCGCTCGGTCATACGGGTGCCCATGGCGGCGTTGTGGTGCGCGGCCTCACGCTGGAGCTTCGCCATCCGGGAGCCCATGCGGCGCGCGGGCACGATGAAGACGGGGAGCAGGACAAGGGCGAGGAGCGTGATCTGCCAGGAGAGTCTCAGCATCATGGCCAGGGTCAGGAGCAGCATGACCACGTTGCCGACGACGCCGGAGAGCGTGTTGCTGAACGCGCGCTGGGCGCCGATCACGTCGTTGTTGAGGCGGCTGACCAGGGCGCCGGTGCGGGTGCGGGTGAAGAAGGCGACGGGCATGCGCTGGACGTGGTCGAAGACGGCGGTGCGCAGGTCGAGGATGAGCCCCTCCCCCAGGTTCGCCGACAGCCAGCGGCCGAGCAGGCCGAAGCCGGCCTCGGCGACGGCGATGGCGGCGATGAGCAGGGCGTACCGGACGACGAGCGAGGGCTCCCCGTCCGAGACGATCGTGTCCACGACACTGCCCGCCAGGAGGGGGGTCGCCACCGCGAGCATCGCGGTGACGATGCTCAGGAGCACGAAGTAGACGATGCGGCGTCTGTGCGGGCGGGCGAAGGTCCCGATGCGGCGCAAGGTGGCGCGGGCGAAGGGACGGCGGTCCTGCTCGGCGTGCATGACGCTCTGCAGCTGGCTCCAGGCTGTCGTTTCCATGCTCATGAGACGAACGTAAAACCTCAAGTTTCCTTGAGGTCAAGCATCGGGGGCGGAACACCCGAACGAGACCCCGCGCGTCCCTGCCGCATCCCTTGACCCGCGTGTAGCAGGAACGTACTTTCGCTTCAACTCTTGTGGCCATCACAGAGGTTGTCGACTTCCTGATGCGAGAAGGCGAACACATGCGAGAGCTACGAAGGCGTACTCTGCTGTCCGCGATCGGCGGCACCGCCGTCGCCGGAGGCGGTCTGACCGCTGCGGGGACCGGAATCGCCGAGGCCGCACCGCAGCGGCCGAGTCCCCTGGCCCCCCTCGACCCGCACATCAAGAAGCTGCTCGACCGTATGACTGTCGAAGAGAAACTGGGGCAGTTGCAGCAGCTCCCGTGGTCCGTCAGCACCGGCCCCGGCGGCAGCGAGACCAAGGACGTCGAGGACGCGGCACGCGCCGGACGGCTCGGCTCCGTCCTGAACATCTTCGGCGCCAAGAGCAGCAACGCCCTCCAGCGCATCGCGGTCGAGGAGTCCCGGCTCGGCATTCCGCTGATCTTCGGCCTCGATGTCATCCATGGCCTGTGGACCACGTTCCCGATCCCGCTCGCCCAGGCGTCCAGCTTCGACCCGGAGGTCACCCGGCGCGACGCCGAGGTGTCGGCGAAGGAGTCCCGCTCGAACGGCGTGCACTGGACGTTCTCGCCGATGATGGACGTCACGCACGAGCCGCGCTGGGGCCGCATCGCCGAGGGCTGCGGCGAGGACCCGTACCTCACGACGGCGTTCGCCGTGGCGAAGGTGGAGGGCTACCAGGGCGAGCAGGGGTCGGGCCTGGGCGCCAAGGACCGCATCGCCGCCTGCGCCAAGCACTTCGTCGCCTACGGCGGGGCCGAGGGCGGCCGGGACTACAACACGGTCGACGTGTCGGAGTCGCGCCTTCGCAACCACTATCTGCCGCCGTTCAAGGCCGCGTTGGACGCGGGCGTGGCCACGGTGATGGCCTCCTTCAACACCATCAGCGGCGTACCGGCGCACGGCAACTCCCACACCCTCACCGATGTCCTGTACAAGGAGTGGGGCTTCGAGGGCTTCGTCGTCAGCGACTGGAACGGCGTCGACGAACTGGTCGCGCACGGCTTCGCCGAGGACGGCGCCGACGCGGCCCGCCTCGCCCTCAATGCCGGTGTCGACATGGAGATGGCCAGCACGGACCTCGCCAAGAACGGCAAGAAGCTGCTGAGCGGCGGCAGGATCAGCGAGAAGCGCCTGGACGAGGCGGTGGCACGGATCCTGCGCCTGAAGCACGCACTCGGGCTCTTCGATCGTCCGTACGTCGACGAGGACGACGCCATCGACAAGCCCTCCGCCGATGCCCGCAAGGCGGCCCGTGAGGCCGCCGCTCGCTCGATGGTGCTCCTGAAGAACGACGGCAAGGCGCTTCCGCTCAAGAAGTCCGCCGGGTCGATCGCGGTCGTCGGCCCGTTCGGCGACTCCGACGACCTCCTGGGCACCTGGACGTTTCCGGGCGCGGCGAAGAGCTTCCCCTCGGGCAAGGTCCTTGCCGCGGTGAAGGCCGCGGCCCCGCGGGCGAAGGTGACGTACGCCAAGGGCGTCGACGCCGAGGGCACGGACACCGGCGGCATCCCGGCGGCGGTCGCGGCGGCCAGGAAGGCGGACGTGACCGTCGTCGTGGTCGGCGAACCCCCGGCGATGAGCGGCGAGGCCGCCGCGCGCAGCGACATCAGTCTGCCGGGCGGACAGGAGAAGCTGATCGAGGCGATCGCCGCGACGGGCAAGCCGTTCGTGGTGGTCCTGGTCAACGGGCGCCCGCTGACCGTCGGCGGCTGGCTGGAGTCGGCGCCCGCCGTCCTGGAGGCCTGGCACCCCGGCCTTGAGGCGGGCAACGCGATCGCCGACGTACTGTTCGGCAAGGTCAATCCGGGCGGCAAGCTGCCGGTCTCGTTCCCGCGCACGGTCGGCCAGATCCCCTGCCACTACAACCACGAGTCGACGGGCCGCCCGTACAGCGCGGACAACAAATACACGTCCAAGTACCTCGACCTGCCACCGGACCCGCAGTTCGCCTTCGGCCACGGCCTGTCGTACACGGACTTCGAGATCGGCGAGCCCAAGCTCAGCCGCGACCGCGTGCCGGCGGGTGCGCTGCGCAAGGGCGACACCCTGGAGGTCTCGGTCTCCGTCCGCAACACGGGCGGGCGCGCGGGCGACGAGGTCGTCCAGTTGTACGTGCACGACATCGCGGCGAGCATCACGCAGCCGGTGCGCAAGCTGCGCGGATTCCGCCGGGTGACGCTGGAGCCCGGCAAGTCCAAGACGGTCCGCTTCCGGCTCGGCGCCGACGACTTCGGGTTCTGGACGAACGCGGAGAACGGTGAGTTCCGGGTCGAGGAGGGGGCCGTGGACATCTACGTCGGCAACAGCTCCGAGGCCGGGGCGAAGAAGCGGCTGACGATCACGTAGGGACCGTGGGGGGCCGGGCCCGGTCGGGGCCGGCCCCTGCTCGTCCGGCCCGCCTCTGCCCGTCAGCCCAGTTCCAGCGTGGTCACGCCGAAGATCCGCTCCCCGGCCATCTCCCGCACCGGCCCCGTGTACATACGGGCGGTCTCGAACGTCGGCTTCATGCCGCGCGCCTCGGCCATCGCGACGGCATGCGGCTGGGTTTCGGGGACGTCGATGACGATGGTCTCTCCGTCCGCCTCCGCCGTGAGGGCGTCGAAAAGCTCTTCGGCGTCGGCGCGCGTATCGGCGAACAGGGGGCCGATGCGCCGGGCGCCATGGGCCGGGCGAAGCACGCCGTATCCGGTGATGCGGCCGTCGACGATGCGCACGAGGGCGCGGTGTCCCGGAGCGGTCAGCCAGGACTCCAGGAAGCGCGGGCGGTCGGCAGGACAACTCGCGGCGTCGTACGCGGTGATCGCCCGCAGGCCCGCGGCCTCGACCGGCAGGATCTGCGGGGACCGCGCTGCGCCGGGCGGCACGGGCACCGGGCCCGCGTACCGGATGGTGCGGTGGGCGAGTTCGAAGCCCGAGCGGCGGTAGTTGTCCTGCTGGGCCACCACGCCGTCTAGGCCGACGGTGCGGGTGCCCGCGTGGGCGAGGGCCGCCTGCCAGGTGGCGAGGCCGTGGCCGCGGCCGCGCAGGTCGGGGCGGACGAGGTAGAAGCCGAGGAAGGCGTACAACTCGTCGTAGTTCACGACCGAGATCGCGGAGACCGGCTCGCCGTCGATGCGGCCGATGAAGAACCCGTCCGGGTCCTGCGCGAAGAAGGACGTGCTGTCCCGCAGGCCCGGATTCCAGCCCTCGTCCGCCGCCCATCCGCTGACGACCTGCCAGTCGTCGAGCGTCGCCCGCGTGATGGTGAGCCGCTCCGGGGCCGAATCCGTCATCTGTGCACCCTTCGTACGTCCTACGCCGGAGGGGGCCCTCCCCCCTCGCACCGGAAAAGGGACGGTCCCACACGTCGGAGAG
>NZ_JBNNJZ010000395.1:0-7669 GCF_050270335.1 Streptomyces sp. NPDC059900 | reverse complement strand
CACCAAGACAGGACCCGCTCGTACAGGCCCCTGTGCTGCGTCTCGCTCAATGTATCGATGGCGGTCAAAGTATTCGAGACCTGGTTTTCAGCCGAGGACCCTTTCCCGCCAACTTCGCTCAACATCAGTCAGGAACCATCGGCACGAGATGCGTTTCCGCAGGCCACGGGGTTGCGATCGCGCGTCACACGTACGACAGGGCATCGATGCAGCCAGCGACACGCCACGTCGCCGCGAAGAGTTGTCATTGCGGCCACAAGCGGCCCACTTGCAGTCTCAGCAGGTCACGACCGCATTGAGCCGCCTGCGGGTACAGCGTGGAGATATTGCATAGATGGCTGAAACGAGCATCCAAAGTAAGCCGTTATCAACAGCGTTCACTGTTGATAACACTGAATGCTGGTTAGTCTGTGGACGGCCGGAGGTCGGCTCTCATCCCCCGTAGGAACCGGCCTCCGGCCACCCATCGCGAACGGCACCACGGACGAACGCGGCCCACACGCTTCGCTGTTGGTGTCCCCCACTCTGAATTGCGTCGTTGAGGAGATCTTTGTGAACCGCCCTGCCGGACATCCCCGCCGATGGCAGATTCTGGCCATCCTGTGCCTGAGTCTGGTTCTGATCGGGCTTGACACCCTGATCCTGAATCTGGCTCTGCCCAGCATCCAGAAGGACCTTGACGCCAGCAGCAGCCAGCTGCAGTGGACCGTCGACTCATACGCACTGGCCTTCGGCGGACTGCTGCTGATGGCAGGAGGGCTGTCGGACCGCTTCGGCCGCAAGAGGCTGCTGGCCATCGGTCTGGCTGCCTTCGCGGTGACCAGTCTCGGTGCCGCGTTCGCCACCACTCCCGAGCTGCTCATCACTTTCCGCGCCACGATGGGTATTTCGGCAGCCTTGATGATGCCCGCCACCCTGGCCATCATCAAGGACGTCTTCCCGCCGGAGGAGCAAGGCAAGGCCATCGGCATCTGGTCGGGCGCGGCCGCGGTCGGCGTACCCCTCGGTCCGGTCGTCAGCGGACTGCTGCTGGAGCACTTCTGGTGGGGCTCGATGTTCCTCATCAACGTGCCGTTGGCTGCGATCGCGCTCATCGGTGGCCTCAAGCTCATTCCCGAGTCCAAGGCCGACGGGCACCCCGGCCTGGACCTCGTCGGCGCACTGCTCTCGGTCGTCGGTCTCGTCGCCATCGTGTACGGCCTGGTGGAAGCGCCCCACAACGGGTGGGGCGACGTCGTGACCGTCGGGTCGTTGCTCGTCGGCGTCGCGTTGATGGTCGGCTTCGTACTGTGGGAGAAGCGCACCGAGCACCCCATGCTTGACATCGGCCTGTTCCTCAACGCCCGCTACGGTGGCGGCGCGCTGGCCATCGCCTGCACGTCCTTCGGCCTCTACAGCGGCCTGTACCTGCTCACCCAGTACCTGCAGTCGGTCCTCGAGCTGGACCCGCTCGGCGCCGGTCTGCGGATGCTGGCGATCGGCACCATGATGATCGGTGCTCCGCTGTCCGCCAAGCTCGTTGAGCGCACCGGCCTCAGGGCCACCGTGGTGATCGGCCTGGCGCTGTGCGCGGTCGGGCTCGGTATTCTCGCCGGCCTGCAGATCGACGACGAGGCGCAGGCCCTGTGGGGTCTTGCGGTGTTCGGTCTGGGCATGGGTATCGCTCTTCCCGCCGCAGTGGACGCCATCCTGGCCGTGTCCGCCGCCCGCCAAGCGGGCGCGGGCTCTGCGGTGGCCGACGTGGGCATGCAGGTCGGCGGCGCCCTGGGCATCGCGGTCAGCGGCAGTGTCATCGCCACCCTCTATCGCGACGACCTTCCCGCGGCCGCGCAGGTGCCGGGTGAGGCAGGCGACGCCGTACGCGAATCTCTTGCGGGTGCCTCCGCGGTCGCCCAACAGATCGGCGGGGCCGCAGGAGAGCGGGTACTGTCCGCCGCTCAGCAGTCCTTCGTGCACGGATTCACCGGCACCCTGACGGTCGCTGTCGCGGTCGCCGCCGTCGGCGCGATCGCCTCCGCGTTCATTCTGCCCCGCGGGCGGACAGTGGACGAGGACGGGGCACCGGCCACAGAGGTACCCGCGGAGTCGGAGGCCGACGCCCGGACCAGCTCGTAGTCGGGCACGGCCGCCATGCGTAGGATCAAAGGCGCAGTTCGCCCCGCCTCCAACAGCACCAGCGCAGCTGGTGCTGGCCCGAGCGGCGGGCTTGGGGGTGACAAGGAGGTGGTGATGGCCCGGCCATCAAAGCTGAGGGTCGCGGTGAGCGATCCCGGCCAGTGGCTCAGTGAGCGCGAGCGGGCGCAGGTGCTTGCTCCAAAACTGCGTGCGCTGGCGGACGAGACTCGGCTGACGCTGATCTTGTTGATCGCACAACGCCCGCGCACAGTGAAGGAGTTGCAGGAGGCCACCGGCCTCAGCCAAACGCTGGTCAGCCACCACCTGGCGCCGCTGCGCGAGCAGGAGCTCGTGGAGGCGATTCCGCAGGGGCGCAGCAACCAGTACGTGATGTGCTGCTCGGCGCTGGCTGAACCGCTGCGCATGTTCGCGAGCCTCGCGGCCTTGGATCCCGAGACGGTGGCGGCCTGCCTGCAGCCCGCCGCTCCTTCTCCCTCTGTTGAGGTCTGACGGCTAGACCTGCGCTCGAGACTGCCTCCGCCCTGGTGGGCGGAGGCAGTTCTGTTGGCGATCTACTGAGCCTTTATCCGACTTCACGTTGATGCGTGCCATCGGTTCTCGCCGCTTTGGGCAGATACTTGGTGCCCTGGGCTGAGCCGACTCGACAGGCTGCCCGGAGAGGTGGTGCGTGCGATGAGTGCATCGTCGCTGGATCGTCAGGCGATTCACGAGGAGCTGGAGCAGGCCCGTACGGCGTTCCACCGGCTTCTCGATGAGGCCAACGAGGCCGATTTGCGCCGGCTCACCGAGGGCACCCGGTGGACCAATCAGCAGCTGTTGTTCCACATGCTGTTCGGCTACATCCTGATCCGGCCGCTGCTGATCCTGCTGCGGATCTTCGGTCGGCTGCCGCGCGGCGTCGGACGGGGCTTTGCCCGGCTCCTCAACGCCGGGACCAAAGCCTTCGACGTCGTGAATTACCTCGGCCCCGTCGGCGGTGCGAGGGTCTTGGGGCGCCGCGGTATGGGGACCGCGTTCGACCGCGTGGTCGAGTTCCTGCATCGTAGGCTCGGCGCCGAGCGGGAGGCCGACTTTGCGCTCGCCATGCCCTATCCCACGCGCTGGGACCCGTTCTTCCGTGACGTCATGACCGTCGCCGACCTCTACCGCTATGCGACCCGGCACTTCGACTTCCATCGCGCACAGCTCACCCTGGCCGATGAGGACCGTTGACCGGGGAAGGCTTCAACCGCGCGGCTATCGAGCCTCGGTGGACAGCAGCGCGCTGATCTCGCGGGCTGCATCGCGCGCGGGGCGGCCCACGCCGATGAGGGTGGCGGAGGCGGGTCCCGTCCAGTCGCCGTAGCCAAGCAGATGCAGGCGGGTCTCGCCCGCAGCTCGTGTCCCGACCGTAGGGATGTGTCCGCGCGCACCACGTAGTCCGAGCGGTGCCAGGTGGGAGAGCGCGGGCCGGAAGCCGGTGCACCAGATGACCGCGTCCACTTCCGCGCGCGTGCCGTCCGCCCATTCCACTCCGTCGGCGGTGAGGCGGGCGAACATGGGCGACGCCTTGAGCAGACCCGCGTCCCGCGCTTCGCGCACCGGCGGAACGGCGACGATGTCGCCGAGGGACGCGACCCCGCCAGTGTCGGCCGTGCCCGCGTCCAGCGCGCGGCGCCGGGCCGTGGCGGCGTCGAACAGGGCGCGCCCGTCGATGTCGTCGGCCAGGAATCGCGGCGGGCGCTGGGTGACCCAGGTCAGCTCGACGCCGGCCAGGGCGAGGTCGGCGGTGATCTGCGCGCCGGAGTTGCCTCCGCCCACCACGACCACCCGCTGTCCGGCGAAGTCGGCCGGGCTGCGGTAGCCAACGGTGTGCAGCTGGCGGCCGGTGAACACCTCCCGGCCCGCGACCGCGGGCAAGAAGGGGCGCCACCAGGTGCCGGTCGCCGAGACGACCGCTCGTGCCGACCAGGTGCCCGCGTCCGCCTCCACTCGCAGCCGTTCGCCTTCGGGTCGTACGGCGCTCACCCGGACCGGGCGCTGCACGGGCAGGTCATAGCGCTGTTCGTAGTCGGCCAGGTAGTCCACGACGTGTCCGGCGTCCGGGTAATCCTCGCCGCTCTGGGCGGGCATGAGCCGCCCCGGCAGCGAGGAGAACGCAGCCGGGGAGAAGAGGTGGAGCGAGTCCCAGGTATGCCGCCAGGCGCCGCCGGGCGTGGACTGTGCGTCGAGGATGACGAAATCGAGCTTCTGCCGACGCAGGTGGTAGCCGACGGCGAGACCTGCCTGCCCGCCGCCGATCACCACCACATCCGCCGTGCGCGTCACGGGGCCGTCGTCACCGCGTCGGCGGCGAACTTCCTGCGCCAGGCCAGCGCGACATACACCAAACCGATCAGCACGGGGACTTCGATGAGCGGACCGACGACGCCGGACAGGGCCTGGCCGCTGGTGACGCCGAAGGTGGCGATGGCCACGGCGATGGCCAGCTCGAAGTTGTTGCCCGCGGCCGTGAACGCGAGGGTCGCGGCGCGGTCGTAGGCCAGACCGAGCCCCTTGCCCAGCAGGAACGTACCGAAGAACATGATCGCGAAGTACACGAGCAACGGCAGGGCGATGCGGACGACATCGACCGGCTGGGAGGTGATGGTCTTTCCCTGCAGCGCGAAGAGAATGACGATCGTGAAGAGCAGGCCGTAGAGCGCCCACGGGCCGATCTTCGGAAGGAACCTGGACTCGTACTCCTCCCGGCCCATCCTCTTCTCGCCGATGCGGCGGGTGAGGAATCCGGCAAGCAGCGGGACGCCGAGAAAGATGACGACGTTCAGTGCGATCTTCCACATGGAGATGTCAAGGTGCTCGCCGTCGCCCAGGCCCAGCCAGCCCGGCAGCAGGTCGAGGTAGAGCCAACCCAGCAGCCCAAAGGCGATGACCTGGAAGACGGAGTTCAGCGCCACCAGGACGGCGGCGGCCTCGCGGTCGCCGCAGGCCAGGTCGTTCCAGATGATGACCATGGCGATGCAGCGGGCGAGCCCGACGATGATCAGGCCGGTGCGGTACTCGGGCAGGTCCGGCAGGAAGATCCAGGCGAGGGCGAACATGACCGCCGGGCCGACGATCCAGTTGATGACCAGAGACGAGGCCATCAGCTTGCGGTCGCCGGTGACCGCGTCGAGCCTGTCGTAGCGGACCTTGGCGAGGACCGGATACATCATGATCAGCAGGCCGATGGCGATCGGCAGGGAGATGCCGCCGATCTCGACCTTGGCCAGCGCGTCGTTCATGCCCGGGATCAACCGCCCCAGGCCCAGGCCGACGGCCATCGCGATGAGGATCCACACGGCCAGGTAGCGGTCCAGGGTGGAGAGTTTGGCGACGATGCCGTCGCCGGAGGGCGCCGTTTCCTGGTCGCTGTGCGGGGTGGTGTCGGTGCGGCTCATCAGCAGGCCCTCTTGTTGTCGGCCGCGGTGCGGGCGGAGGCGGCCAGCTCGGCGAACTGCTCGGAGAGCGAGGCCAGGACCTCGGGGCGCAGCTTGTAGTAGGTGAAGCGGCCGCACGGTTCGGTCTCCACCAGACCGGCCTCGCGCAGCACCTTCATGTGGTTGGAGAGGTTGGTCTGCTTGGCGCCGGTCTCTTCCACCAGGTGCGTCGTACAGAGTGTCTCCCGGGCGAGCAGGGTCACGATTTTCAGACGGAGCGGGTCGCCGAGCACCCGGATCACATCAGCATCGACTGAAGTCAGCATGGACTGATACTCTCACATCATTCGGAGCTGATACCAGTCCGGGCTGAATCGTAGGACCCGCCGAAAGGGTTCCCTCATGACTAACTCACCCCTCCCCGTCTTTCCCGACGAGCGGCTGTCCACTGGCGTCGCCCGCCTGGCCTCCCGGCATGCGGGCCGCTTCTCCGTGGAGACCGTGCAGCTGCTGCTCACCGACTCCTACCAGCGCCTGGCCGAGCATTCCCGCGTCCGTACGCATCTGGTGGTGCTGTCCGAGCGGCTCGCCGGCGAACGGCTGGACGCCCTCGCCCACGTCGAGGGCACAGCAAGCAGCGGGCCGCTGCGGGTGTTGTTCGTCTGCAGCCACAACGCCGGACGCTCACAGATGGCCGCCGCGCTCCTGGCGCACCGTGCGGGAGACCGGATGACGGTGTCCTCCGCCGGTACGACCCCGGCCGACACGGTGGAGCGGGGCATCGCCCAGGCTCTGGTCGAAGCGGGCGTGGACCTGGCCGACGCCTACCCCAAGCCGCTGACCGACGAGGTCGTCCAGGCCGCCGACATCGTGATCACGATGGGCTGCGGCGACGCCTGCCCAGTCGTCGAGGGCCGCCGCTACCTGGACTGGCCGGTCGCGGACCCCGACGGCGCGCCCATCGCCGTCATCCGCTCCATCCGCGACGAGATCGACACGCACATCACTGACCTGCTCGAAACCCTGCTGGGCACCTGAACATCCCAGTCCGCAAACCCCGTTGACCGCTCATCAACACCGCTCATTGCCAGTGAAGGAAGACCTCATGACCACCATCCCTCCCCTCGCCTCCGTGCTCTTCGTCTGTGTCCACAACGCCGGGCGTTCGCAGATGGCGGCCGGATTCCTCACGCACCTCGCGGGCGACCGGATCGAGGTCCGTTCCGCCGGTTCGATCCCCGGCGACCAGGTCAACCCGGCCGCGGTCAAGGCAATGAAGGAGGTCGGCGTCGACATCTCCGCCCAGCAGCCCAAGGTCCTGACCACCGAGGCCGTTCAGGCATCCGACTACGTCATCACCATGGGCTGCGGCGACGCCTGCCCCATCTTCCCCGGCAAGACGTACCTCGACTGGGCACTGGAAGACCCGGCCGGTCAGGGGGTCGACGCGGTCCGCCCCATCCGCGACGAGATCCAGACCCGCATCGAGGCCCTCATCGCCGAGATCGACTCGAAGGAAGCGTGAGAGGGCTGGCCGACAGCGAGAACTGAGGGGTCTGCCGTACCCAACCGCGACCGCTCTGATCGTCAACGGTTTCTACATGACGCTCCCGCGTGCCGGAACGTGGGAGCGGGACGATTAGGCAGGAGCCCGACACCGTATGCGCCCTTCTCCCGACGAGCCCACCAATGCCGTGAGCCAGCAGGCCGAACCTGTCGCCCCGGGCACTCGGAGACGCCCTTGCTGATACCGCATTCCGTGATTGACCCGGTTCTACGCAGGCAGGGACTCAGCGGTGAAGGGCGAGTTTGATGGCAGAGGCGATCAGGATCACTGCCGGGACGGGGCTGGGGTTCCGAGGCCTCACTGCGACGAGGTCCTGACCTGCGGTTTCGTAATTATCCGCAAGGATCCTCCCAGGCAGCGGCCTCGGAACGGAACCCTGAGTTGCGAAGCACTGTCCAACTCGCAACATTCCGAGGCTGCAGAGGGATCATCATCTACCTCGGATAGGAACCGAGGACAGCACTTAGAGCTCGTAACACGATCTTGTTGAAGTGTGCTGGTTGGCCGTCTGTCTGCAGGGCATCCTGTTCGTCCTCTACAACGACGCAGCCTGGCAACTCCTGCCCCT
>NZ_JBNNJZ010000394.1:0-7713 GCF_050270335.1 Streptomyces sp. NPDC059900 | reverse complement strand
CGTGCTCCTCTTCCTCTTCGTCCTCGTAGGACTCCTCGGGCTGCTCCTCGTCCTCGCCCTCGTATTCCTCGTCGGCGACGTCCTGCGGTTCGCCCTCCTGCTCGCGCTCCTCCTGCTCGCGCTCCTCCTCCTCGACCGCATCCTCATGGCTGCGGACGACCTCGCCGTCGCGGATCTCGCCGCGCCAGCCGTCCTCCGCCTCACCCTTGATGGTGATGAACCGCGAGAAGTTCTTCAGGTCGAGCCGGGCCCGGCGGCCCTGCGCGCGCCAGATGTTGCCGGTCTTCTCGAAGAGGCCCTTGGGGTAGTACTCCAGGACCAGCAGCACGCGCGTGAGGTTCGGCGCCAGCGAGTGGAAGGAGACGACGCCCTTCGTCGTGCCCTTCGCGCCCTCCGAGGTCCAGGCGACCCGGTCGTCCGCCACCTGCTCGGTGGTGTGGGCCTTCCAACTCCGGTTGGACCAGAAGATCTTGGCCTGCCAGTCGGAGGTGGTGTCATCGGCGCGGTTCGCGCTCTTGACGCCCTTGGCGAAGGTGCTGAAGTCCTGGTACTGGGTCCACTGGTCGTACGCCGTGCGCAGCGGCACCCCGACGTCGATGAACTCCATGATGACCGTGGGCTTCTTGCCGGCCCCGCCCTTCTTGCGGCCCTTTCCGCCGGTCAGGTTCTTGAAGGCGCCGACCACGCTGTCCTTGGCCCGTCCGGCACCGATCTCCACGGCGGACCGCAGGGGCCCCTTGCCCTCGGCCATCTTGCGACCGCCGTCGAGGGCCAGCTTGGCGAAGCCAGGGCTGTTGCCCTCGGCGATGTCGTTGAGCTTGTTCGTCGTCGCGCCGAGCTTGTGGCCCACTCCGGTCAGGAGCCGCTGGGCCTGGGCCCCGAGGTAGTCCTGGACCTCTGACTTGAGCCGGTCTGCCGCCTCGCTCTGGGCGAGGCTGGTGAGCGGATTCTCCTTCGCCCCGTTCTTCGCGGACCTCAGGGTGTCACTCATCACGACCGCCCTCCTTCGGCAACCGGGCTCCCGTGGTGCGGCGCGCGGAGGTCTTCGCCGCGGCCCTGGCGGGAGCCTTCTTCGCCGTCTTCTTCGCAGGGCTCTGCTGCGCCGACTTCTGTGCCGCCGGTTTTCTGGCGGGGCTCTTCTTGGCCGGCGCCTTCTTGGCCGGCGCCTTCTTGGCGGCGGGCTTGCGCTCGGGAGCCCGCTTCCTCGGCCGGGGCTTCTCCTCGGGCTCCGACTCCGCCTCGGCGGACTCCTCGCCGTCCCGGTCGTCCCGGCTGCCCCGGTCGTCCCGATCCCGGTCGCGTTCGTCCTCGTACTCCGCGTACTCCTCGTACTCCTCGTCCGAGTCGTCCGCCTCGCCCTTGCGGCCGCGTCCCGGTATGTCCGGGGTGACGCCCGCGAGTTGGTCGCGCACGTCCGCCGTACGACCGTGCAGCCGGTCGGCGAGTCCCGTGATCTGCCGTTCGAGCAGCGCGCCGGTGGCGGCCTTGCCGACTCCGCGCAGATCCCCGCGCAGCTGGTCGCCGATCTCCTTGAACTGCGGGTTGTTCTGCAGCTGCTGGGAGAGCAGGTCACCGATGGCGCGCGGGCTGAGGTTCATCCGCTTGCCGGCCACCATCGTGCCGACCGCGAACGCCAGTTTCATCTTCTTCGTACGTCCCAGGACGTATCCGGCCCCTACGGCGAGGCCCATGCCAAGTCGATTCATCGTGTGGTCCCGTTGTCGGGTCCCGCACCGGAGTGCGGGCCTGTTTCCAGGCGGTCGAGCAACTCGTCCTCCTGGCGGTCGAATTCCTCCTCGCTGATCTCGCCCGACTCGAGCTGCTGCTCGAGCTGGGCGAGTTCGGCGCGGACGGTGGCCGGGTCGTAGTAGAGGCGCTCGGCCTCGGCGAGTACCTGGTTCACCGCCCAGAGGCTGCCGCGCACGGGTGCGAACGGCAGCATCAGCACTTCGCCGATCAGTCCCATGGCGCCTACTCCCGGCCGCTGTGCGAGCCCGTCGCCTCCGGTGCGGCACCCGTGGGCTCGGAGGGCCCGGGTTCGACGAAGCTGTAGGGCGGCAGCGGGCCGTTGACGCGCAGTTCGATGTGCGGATGTCCCTTGCGGGCCTCCTCGACGGCGGCGAGGAACACCTCGGCCGAGTCGCGCTCCACCAGGAACGACAGGTTGGCGAGCCATCCCGTGGACTCGGGGCCCACGCTGACGGAGTGTGCCGCCGGCTCCAGGATGCGGTGCAGTTCCACCGCGTCCTCGGCCTCGCGGCCCTGGAGAGCGGCCACCACCATCTCGCCGAGCTGCAGCTTCTGTTCGTAACTGCCGCCGCCAGCCTGCCGGTTGGCCTCGGCCAGGGCCTGCACCTCGGGATTGTCGGCCATCACGCGGTGCAGGGCGGCCTGCTCGTCGTGGCTGGCCTTGACGTTGTACTCGACCTTGCCCTCCAGCGTGGCGAGCCGCTCGCGGTAGTGCTCGGCGCGTTCCGCGAGCACCCCCGTGACGGCCGTGTCGTCCGGGGCGACGTTGCCGAACCGCATGGGAAGGACCGGTCCTGCGGCGCCCGCCTCGTTCAGCACGTTCTGGTGGGCGAGGAGGTCGTTGCGCTTGGGTCGCAGCCCCTCGGGTGCGTCACTGACGATGGCCGCCAGGTCGCCTTCCTTGAGGATGCGCACGGGGAGCGCGGGCTTTCCCACGCCTTCCATGCCCTCGGGGAGCGAGGGGTGGGAACTGGCGCTGATGCCATAGACGTACGTGCTCATTCCTGCGCCTCCTTCCGGCGCGCGGACGTGCTCTTGCGTGCGCGCGGACGGGACTCGGACTGGCCCTCTTCACGGGACTGCTTGAACGCGTCCGAGATGGTCTCTGCGGCGCCGGACAGGGCGCCCTTGGACTTGCCGCGCGCACCGGACTCGGTTATCTCGCCGACCAGGTCGGGGAGCCCCGGGTCCTTGTGCGGGCCCGACTCCAGGTCGAGACGGTTGCACGCCTCGGCGAAGCGCAGATAGGTGTCGACGCTGGCGACGACCACACGTACATCGATCTTCAGGATCTCGATGCCGACGAGCGAGACACGCACGAAGGCGTCGATGACGAGTCCGCGGTCAAGGACGAGCTCCAGGACGTCGTACAGGCCACTGGAGCCGCCCGATCCGCCGGCTTGCTGTGCAGGAACAACGGTCATGCCGACCGGCCCTCCTTGTCTGGGAAGTCTGTGGAAAGAACTGCGGAATCCCGCACGCCGGGAGATGTGCGCCCGGAGGCTCTACCGGCCGCCGCCCTTCTGGGAATCGGCGCGACCACGTTCGTAGCGGCGCGTGCGCCGGTAGCCCAGGAGCTCGCCCTGCGGGTCGCACTCGACCTGATAGCTGGCGAGGAGACTCATCGTGTCCGGCACCCTGGTGAGTTCCAGGACCTCGATCTCCAACGTCCAGCCGTCTTCGGTCTGCGAGAAGGACGACACGGACTCGGTCGTCATCCCGGTGAGCTCGGCGAGCTGGGTGCGTGCCGTGCGCAGCACCTCCATGGGGCCCGGACGGCGCTTCGCCCTGCTGCTTTCCGCGTGTTCGTCTGCATTCTTCGAGGTTGAGTTCGCGTCCGAATTCGCGCCTGCGCTTGAGTTCGACGAGGTCGATGAGTTCGAGCGCGAGGAACTCGTCCTCTTCTTCGCTGGATCTGACGATGTGTTCAATATGGCCACCTCGTCTTCACGAGTGGCCCGTAATCCGTTGGCCAAACATCCACATCGAGGCGGCTCGGCTCACCGTCCGGGGCGGTGCGGCACGTCGGGATCCACGCCGCCCGCACGGGTCGCGTCGACGGTCGGCGGCGACACCGGACGCTCCGGAACCACCGGGGCCGCCGGGGCCGCCTCGGGTGCAGAAGTCGTGGAGGGCGTGTCGACGGAAGGGCGACCGGCGGAGGGGCGGGCCGCGTCACGCAGCAGATGCGCCGCTACACCGAGCACCACCGCGGTGATCAGGGCTGCCGCCCAGCCGGGCAGGCCGAGAGCGAGCGCGAGGCCGAAGGCCAGCGCGAGCGCGGCGCCCGCGTAGAGACCGGCGGCGCCCGCACCCGCGTACAGCGCGGCCTTGCGCCGCTGTTTTCGTGTCTGCTCTCTCAGTTCGTCGCGCAGTTCGTTGCGCAGTTCGTCGCGCACGGCCTCGCGGGCGGCACGCGTCAGCTCATCGACGAGGTTCTTGTCCAGATGCTCCAAACGATTCATGGCGCCCGAGTACCCGGCCGTCCGGGCGCGTAACGCGGTGCCCCGGCCGCCGCTCGCCGTGGCGGGTGGCTTGTTCGAAGGCGTGACCGATCTGCAGAACCTGTAGATCGCCGCGGTGCGGTCCGACGATCTGCAGCCCGACCGGCAGCCCGGCCGGGGTGAACCCGGCGGGCACCGACAGCGCCGGACTGCCGGTCGCGGACACCAGGTAGGCCGAGCGCATCCACTCCAGATAGTCGGTCATCGCGACCCCGCCGACCGTGTCCGGATATTCCTCTTCGACGGGGAACGGTACGACTTGACTGGTCGGCAGGATCAGGGCGTCGTACTGCTCGAAGAACTCCCGTACCCGGTGGAACAGTTCGCCGTGCAGGACGGTGGCGCGCTCCAGGTCGGCCCCGGTGAGATCACGCCCCTGTTGTACGTTCCGCACCAGGCTGGGCTTGATCCGGTCGGCCGCGGTCCGCGTGAGCGAGCCGAGCGCCAGATGGAACTGCCAGGCCCTGAAGGTCCGGAACACCTCGTCGGCGCCGGAGAGATCGGGGCAGGCCTCCTCGACCGTGCACCCGAGGCCGGCGAAGGCCATGACGGCGGGCGCGAGCACATCGGTGACCTCGCGGTCGACCGGCACCGCTCCTCCCAGATCCGGCGACCAGGCGATCCGCAGCCCCGTCAGATCGCGTTCCAGCGGACCGGCGAACGCACTTCCCGGTGTCTCCAGGGAGATCGGCGAACGCGGGTCGGGGCCGGCGACGGCGGAAAGCAGCAGGGCCGCGTCGGCGACGGTGCGCGCCATCGGCCCCTGCACGGCCATCGTCGACCACGGGGTGGCGTCCGGCCAGGTCGGCACCCGGCCCGGCGAGGGGCGCAGCCCCACCACGTTGCAGAACGAGGCGGGGTTGCGCAGCGAACCGCCCATGTCGCTGCCGTCGGCCAGGGGATGCATGCCGCACGCGAGCCCTGCCGCCGCTCCCCCGCTGCTGCCGCCCGCCGAGCGCTTGAGGTCGTAGGGGTTGCGGGTGGCGCCGAAGACCGGGTTGACGGTGTGCGAACCGGCCGCGAACTCGGGCACGTTGGTCTTGCCGATGGTGATCGCCCCGGCGCCGCGGATCCGCTCGACGATCAACTCGTCACGGTCCGGGACGTTGTCGGCAAGCAGCGGCGTCCCGTAGGTGGTGCGGATGCCGCGGGTGTCGTGCGTGTCCTTGTGGGCGACGGGCAGACCGTGCAGCGGGCCGAGCGGGGCACCGCGCACCGTCTGCTCGTCGGCGGCGCGTGCCGCGTCGAGCGCACGCTCGGCCGTGAGGGTCACCACGGCGTTCACGGCGGCGTTGACCTGCTCGATCCGGTCCAGGTGCGCCTGGACGACCTCGCGCGCGGACAGTTCACGGGTCCGGATGGCGGCGGCGAGTTCGCGGGCGGTGAGGTGAACCAGGCCTGCGCCGTCGCCGTCGTCGATCCGGCGCGCGTCGGGGGCTTGGCTGGCGTCAGGGGGTTGGTGGGCATCGGGGACTTGATGGGCTTCCGGGTTCATACGACGCCTTCGGCTCGGGTGGCTGACGGGTGCGCGACGAGCCGGAGTATGCCCATGCCGCCGCGCCCGTCATCCGGCCGCGCGCGCCGCGGCCCCGGCTTTCAGCGGGCGGCTGAAACACGGCACATCTGTTGACTCCGGCGGATCACCGGAACATGCTCCCCCTCACGACGTTACGTACGTCCTGTACATTTTTTACAGAACGCCTTGGGGAGCAGCCGACCCCGGCAGAGGAGAGACGCGCCATGAACCGACCGTTCGCCCGCCATGTCCTGCCCGAGTTCACCGAACGCACCAGCGCCGGGCAGCGGACCCTCGACCCCTATTCGAAGCTGCTTGAGGAGCGCATCGTCTTCCTCGGCACACCGATCGACGACACCTCGGCCAACGACGTGATGGCGCAGTTCATGCACCTCGAATACCTGGCGCCCGACCGCGACATCGCGCTCTACATCAACTCCCCCGGCGGCTCGTTCAGCGCCATGACGGCGATCTACGACACGATCCGGTTCGTCACCTGCGACGTGGAGACGGTCTGCCTGGGCCAGGCCGCGTCGGCGGCCGCCGTCCTGCTGGCCGCGGGCACCCCCGGCAAGCGGTCCGCGCTGCCCGGCGCCCGGGTGCTGATCCATCAGCCCTCGATCGCCGAGCCGATCCACGGCCAGACGAGCGACTTGGCGATCCAGGCCGACGAACTCCTGCGCACCCGCGCCCGGTTGGAGCAGCTGCTCGTCCAGCACACGGGCCGCAGCCCGCAGCGCATCGCCGCCGACATCGAACGCGACAAGATCCTCAGCGCCCCGGAGGCGGTCGAGTACGGCCTGGTGGACCGGATCATCGCGAGCCGCAAGTCATCCCTCGACACCCCGGACGCGAGGTGACCCGCCGGTGCTGCCGCCCGAACTCCCTCCGCTGCCCGCACTCACCCGCGCCGAGGGCGAGTTGATCGACCGGTATCTCGAAGTGGTCGACCTGGTGGGCCGGATCAACCCCGCACGCGCCACGGACACCTACGGCGGGCTGCGCGCCGCCCAGGCCCTGGTCGGCAGCGCGACGGCCCTGCGGGACGCGCTGACGCTCATGCACCAGCGGGGCGAGAGCGCCGTGCACGCGCCGACGCTGGCCAGGGCGTTGCGCGTGCTTGACGGGGAACGACGGGCAGGGCGGGTCACCGTGCCGCCACCGCAGGCATCCTGAGCCTCCGTCACCACGTTCCTGAAGTCCGAGCCGTCCGGGCCCAGTTCCAAACGAACCAAACGGGCTACCTCGTTCGGCGTAGACAATCGTGGTCTTTCGGGCCGCCTTCGGTTGCGTCAGATGCGTACGCGTGGGCCGGAATTCTTCGCTCCGGTGCTGGTCGAACGGTCGTCGGGGCCCTCGCGCCGATCCCGAATCCGACTCCGTCCACCCGAACGGTTCAGTCGTGAGGATGTTCACAAAACGCCGTTTCGGCTCGGATTTCGACCACTTGACGGGTCAAGATCCCTTCCGACGACAAGCCCCCGCCACAGCGGCGGGGCGGTCCGGGCGGACGCCGAGTCCTGCCGCCGCCCGGATGACCGGTCGACATCGGTGCATCGGCAGGAGTGGAGGACCCAGGCAAGACGGGTCGTCGGTCCGGAAGGTCCGGACGCCGACCCTTGGGGTGAAGCCGCATACCGCGGCCGGGCAACTTCGCCAGCCCGAATCCGACAGGTCATCCTTCACAGGCGGCTGACGAAGGGTTTGCGCATGACCGCGCTGAATCATGTTCCGTCGCTGCTCACCAGGGCCGGTTCGGTATCCGCCCTCACGCTCGCCGTCGTAGGCGGCACGCTCGCGGCCCCGGGACTCACGCCGGAAGCAGAGGCCGCGACACACGCGACCAAGGCGCTCAAGATCGCTGCCTCGAAGAAAGGCTCCCCCTACCGCTACGGATCGACGGGGCCGCACCGGTTCGACTGCTCGGGCCTGACCCTCTACTCG
>NZ_JBNNJZ010000393.1:0-7758 GCF_050270335.1 Streptomyces sp. NPDC059900 | reverse complement strand
ACCTCCCGGAGCAGACCATGACTACCCCTGCCCGACGCGCCGCAGGCCAGGCCGCGACGCCACAAGCCGCCGAGTCCCCCGGCGGCATGCGCCGCATCGCGTCGGCCAGCTTCATCGGCACGGCGATCGAGTTCTACGACTACTACATCTACGGAACCGCCGCGGCCCTCGTCCTCAACGAAGCGTTCTTCCCCGACCTCTCGCCGACCGCCGGCACCCTGGCCACCCTGTCGACCTTCGCCGTCGGATTCGCGGCCCGCCCCCTCGGCGCGGCGATCTTCGGCCACTACGGCGACCGTGTCGGCCGCAAGACCGTACTCGTGGTCTCGCTCCTGATGATGGGCCTGTCCACCGGCCTCATCGGCCTGCTGCCCGGCTACGACACACTGGGCGTCGCGGCGCCGGTCCTCCTCGTGCTGCTGCGGGTGGTCCAGGGACTCGGCCTGGGCGGCGAATGGGGCGGCGCGGCACTGCTCGCCGTCGAACACGCCCCCAAGGGCAAGCGCGGCCTGTACGCGGCCGCTCCCCAAATGGGCTCGCCCGCGGGCTACTTCGCGGCGACGGTCACCTTCCTGCTGATGTCGGCGGTGCTCGACGACGACGCGTTCGACAGCTGGGGCTGGCGCATACCCTTCCTGCTGTCCTTCGTGCTGGTCGCCGTCGGTCTCGTGATCCGGCTGAAGGTGGCCGAGACCCCTGCGTTCGCCAAGGTCATGGACGAGCGCGAGACCGCGAAGGCACCCCTGGTCGAGGCGTTCCGCCGCCACCCCAGGGAGATGTTCCTCGGCGCGGGCATGATCACCGTGGTGTACGTGATGTTCTACACGGCGGCCACCTACTGCATGACGTACACCACCGGCACCCTCGACATCCCCAAGAACGACATGCTGGCCCTGACCCTGGTCGCCGTCGTCGTGCTCGGCCTCTCCACCTTCTTCGTGGCCCGCTGGTCGGACCGTGTGGGCCGTCGGCGGCTTATCATCGGGGGCGCCGCGTTCGGCGTGGTCTGGGGCGCGGTCCTCTTCCCGCTCCTCGACACCGGCAACTACGTCCTGATCGCCGTCGCGCTGAGCGGCGCCCTGCTCTGCATGGGCATCATCTACGGCCCGGCCGGTGCCTATATGCCCGAACTCTTCGGCACGAAGATGCGGTACTCCGGCGCCGGCTTCTCCTACAACCTCGGGGGAGTGCTCGGCGGTGCGGCGGCTCCGCTGATCGTGACCGCCCTCGCCGAGACCTACAGCCCGGCGGTCGGGGGCTGGTTCATGAGCGGCATGGCCCTGCTCTCGCTGCTCTGCGTGCTCGCCCTGCCGGAGACCAAGGAACGGGACCTCGACCGCGTGTAGTGCACGGGCGGGGAGCGACGACCGGTCGGTGCGGCCCTCCGCGGCCGGGCCGGCCGGTCCCTCACGTGTCGTCGAGGGTGATGCTGACGGTGATGCTCTTGCCGGCCTCCTCCTGCCGCGCCTCGAAACGCCGGGCGACGGCCAGCACGATCTCCAGACCGTGCTGGCCCACCCGGCCCGTGTCGGCGGCGCGGGCCCGTGGCAGGTCCGGCCCGGAGTCCCGCACCGCCACCTCGACCGCCCCGGCGTCGATCCGCAGCTTCACCAGGACGGGACCGGGGGCGTACTTGAGGGCGTTGGTCACCAACTCGCTGATGACCAGCTGCGTCAGGTCCGTGGCACGCCGCGAGACCGCAACGCCGTGCTCGCTCTGCATCCGGGCCAGGAAGCCCGCGGCCAGCTGCCGCGCCCTGGCGATGCACGTGCTGGTCCCGTCCAGCTCGAAGGCGAACTCCGGGGCTGCCGCGCTCCCGGCGTGCTCCGTGGCCGGTTCGTCCGGCGGCGCGGCGTCGTCACGCATGGTCTGGCTCGCAGATGATTCGCCCCATGTACCCGTTCCCGATCGTGCCGGCGTTCCGTGCCCGCCATGTCGGCCCGGTGCGACCTTCCCCGCTTCCTGTCCGACCTGCCGGGCATCGTGCGTACGTTACCGTCGGCGCAACACGCGAGGCCCCGGATGTGCAAGCATCATCTGCATGGCTGAGGAACGCATGGCTGGCAGCGAACGAGCCCAGCAGACCGAAGAGTTCTCGGTCGTGTCGACGCCCCTGGACGGCGTGACGGTTCTGACGCTCGCGGGTGAGATGGACATGGACACCAGTGCCCTCGTACACCAGGCCCTCGAAGCCGTCGAGGCGCCCGGTGCCCGCGTCGTCATCGACCTGCGGCGGGTCTCCTTCATAGATTCCAGCGGCATCAACGTCTTCATCGCCGGTCACCGGGCTCTCGCCGAGGGCGGCGGGCGGCTGCGTCTGGCCGGCCCCGCCGAGTCCGTGAGCCGGACGCTGGAGATCGTCGGCATCGACACCCTCATCGACATCTTCCCCACACTCGGCGAAGCCCTGGACGGGTGACCTCTCCTCGACGCCCCCGGCGGCCCGGCCGTCCATGATCAGTGCAGGTCCGCGGCGAGCAGGGCGATGTCGTCGTCCTTGCCCCGGCCGAACCTGTCCAGGAGATGGTCGCTGAGGTCCTGGAGCCCGGCCGGGCCGGCCACGGCTTCCGCCATGAAGGTGTCGAGCGTCGCGTTGAGCGAGGTGTTGCGCACTTCGACCAGGCCGTCGGTGACGAGCAGCAGCCGGGTGCCCGGTGGTGTGCTCAGGGTCGTCGGGGCCGGGTGGGGCGCACGCAGTCCCAGTATCGGTCCGTGCTCGGTGTGGAAGCGCGCGCCGCCGTCCGGGCTGATGACGAGCGGGGGGATGTGACCGGCGTTGGCGATCTGCAGACGCCGTCCGCCGGGCTCGACGAGGACCAGGCAGAGGGTGGCCGTCACGGTCGGCTGCGAGTGCGCCAGGAGGTTCTCGAGGTGGTTGAGCACCTGCTGCGGGGGGTGGCCTTCGATGGCGTAGGCGCGCAGGGCGTGGCGCAACTCGCCCATCACGGTGGCCGCGCCGAGCGAGTGGCCGAGTACGTCTCCTATCGCAAGGAGCAGGCCGTCGGCGGTGGGGATCGCTTCGTAGAAGTCGCCCCCGATCTCGGCGTTCTCGGAGGCGGGCAGATAGCGGAAGGCCAAGTCGACGCCGTCGACGGCGGGCAAGTCGCTCGGCAGGAAGGAGCGTTGCAGGGCCAGGGCGAGGGTGTGCTCCTCGTTGTAGGTTCTCAGCGCTTCGAGGGCCAGCGCGCAGGCGTGGGCCAGCTGTTGGAGAAGATGCTCGTCATCCGTTCCGGTGAGTGCGCCGGAGGGCACGGCGAGGCAGACAGGGGGGCGTCCGCGCTTGGTCCGCGCCACCGCCAGGGCGATGTCCCCGCCCAGGTGGCCCGCGCTCAGCAGCGTCTGCCACTGCCCGCGCGAGATCCGCGCGACCGTCGCGCCGGTCCCCTCGCCCAAGCTCTGCTGGAGCAGCCGGTCCAGTACGTCCGGCCGCGCCACGTACGTTCGGGTCGTGGCGGCCGGTCCTTCACTCGTGCTGTGGACCGCCTGCCCTTCGGGCGAGAGGAACACCGCGCTGGCCGGGGACGACAGCAGCCGGGCGGTGCCCCCGGTGGCCGCGGAGGCGAACGAGTGGAAGCCGACGGCGCTGTAGACGGACATGGTCGCTTCGTTGAGGGTCAGGAGCTGGCGCGCGAGTTGCTCCGCCCGGCGCCGCGCTCTGGCGTAGCGCAGCGTGGCCGTGACCGTGGCGAGCAACTCGCCCGGATCGAGGGGCTGGTTGAGGTAGGTGTCCGCGCCCCTCCGGAGGCCCTCGGCGTGATCCTCCGCGCTGACGGCCGACGCGGAGATGTGGATGACGGGCAGCGCGGACGTGCGGGCGTCGCTCTTGATCTTCTCGCTCAGCTCGAAGCCGCTCATGTCCGGCAGACGCACGTCCACGATGGCGATCTCCGGCAAGGGGTCCTGTGCCACGGACAGGTGGTCCAGGCCGCTGGCCGCGTTCTCCGCGCCGATCACGATGTGGCCCGCACGCTCCAGCCAGCTGGTCAGGAGGTACAGGTTGGTCTCGCTGTCCTCGACCACCAGGATGGTGGCGGGTGCCGCGTCCCGGGAACTGTCGGTCATGGTGTGCCTCCGCCGGTTTCCTCGCCGGGGTCGTCCGGCTCGTGCACCGGGACGCGCACCTCCACGCGTGTGCCGACCCCGGGAGTGCTGGAGAGTTTCAGTGTGCCCCCGAGGAGTTCGGTGAGGGTGCGGGCGTAGGGAAGTCCGAGTCCGGTTCCCGCGTGCCCGCTCTGGTGGGGGCCCCGGACCTGGTAGAACTCCTCGAAGACCCGGCCCAGTTCCGCTGCCGGGATACCGACTCCCGTGTCGGTGATCGTGACGTGCAGCGACGGCGACGTCCGGTCGTCGCTCAGGTTGATGTCCAGCCGCACTTCACCCGCGTCGGTGAACTTGCAGGCGTTGGAGATCAGGTTGCGCAGGACCTGGGTGAGGAGTTTCTCGTCCGTCGTCACCGTGGGGAGATCCTTCAGGTCCGGGGTGACCAGGGGGACACCCTTGCTTCCGTAGGTGCCCTCGAACGTGGCGCTCAGCTGGGACACGAGCAGCCGCAGGTCGACCGGGGCGCGCTGGACGTCGAGCAGACCCGATTCGGCCTTGACGACGTCCAGGAGGTCGCCGACGAGGGACAGGACCGTCTGCCCCGACGCCTCGATCAGCGTGATCTGCTGACGCTGCTCGGGCGACACCGGCTCCGATGCGGGGTCGAGCAGCAGGCGGGCCAGCGCGACGACGGAGTTGATCGGTGCGCGCAGCTCGTGGCTGATGTTGGTCCAGAACCGCGTCTTCGCCTCGCTGGCCTCCCGGATCTGCCGGGACTTCTCGTCCAGTTCCGAATGCAGGGCCAGCACACCGATGTTGGTGGTCTCCAGCTCCCTGGTGAGCTCCGAATAGAGGGCGAGCACCCCCTGGTTGGTCTCCTCCAACTCCCGGTTGAGCCGCCGCAGTTCCTCCCGCTGGGCCCGCGTCTCCTCCAGCGTCGCGATCAGGTCGCGCGTCTGGGCCCTGAGGAACTCGGCCTCCGTGGTGGGACCGCCTGTCTGGCCCAGGGCCCGGGCCAGGCACTCGTCCATTTCGGTGACCGTGAGCCGGTTCGCCGGCAGCGGCTGGCGGATGGTGGCCCGGCCGCGGGTGCCCCGGGGCTCGTACTCGATCACGACGAGCCGGGAGACCAGTTGCAGGGTCGTCGGGGCCGGCTCCGTGCCGCCGACCCAGTCGAGGGTCACGACGAGCGCGGGCTGCTCGCCGGACTCGGAACGGAAGGAGACGGTGCTCGCGCCGCAGCCGAGCCGGTCCCGGCCCAGTTCGCTCAGCGCGGTGGCGAGACGGACCTGGTCCTGGTGCTCCAGGCCGAGCGCCGAGGCAGCCCGCTGCGCACCGCGTCTGAGCCGGAACACGTCCTGCGCCGAGGCAAGGCCGAGAGAAGCCGCCGTGCGCAGCCCGGAACCCGCGCCGGCGACACCGGCGCCGCGGACCTGTCGGGGAGAGTCAGCAGGACCGTCCGTACAGCCCTTCGCTGGTCCCCAATTCAGCTTGACCACCTCCACGCTTGGATCGTGCGGGCGCACACCGGCTTCACGCAACAGCTGCCCCGCAATGACGAGCGGCGAATGGTGCAGAAGCCCGGCCAGAGCGGTGTGGTCCCATCGCTCGGTCAGTCCGTCGGAATGCATGGCCAGGGCGCCGCCTTCGGGCAGCGGCTCCTCGAAGGTCCGCAGGCGGCGCATGTTCACGCCGACGATGCCGGGCACCGAAAGGAGCGCCTTGCGGGCCGCGTGGTCGATGAGGAAGCCGCTGATGTTGCCGATGCCGCAGTACTGCACCCGCTGCGCCGCCGGGTCGATCCGGGCAACTGCCGCCGCGCCGCCGCGTGTTCCGCGCAGAGCGCGGTGGATCGCATGCATGACTCCTTCCGGATCGGTTGCCGGGGTGGCGTGGAACGCCTCTACCGCCGCCGCGCTGGCGCGGGCCGCGAGCGGACCGTGCCCCAGACCGTCGCACACCATGACGAGAACGGCCGGGCGGTCGGAATCGGTTCCGGTGGCGGTGTCGAGCCGGGCGCTCCAGGCGTCACCACAGGTCATCTCGCCGCTGATGGGCCGTGTCATGCCGGAGACCCGCTGCTGCCCCGCCAGGCGGGCCGCCGTCACTCCCTCCTCGTCCGCCTGGCGGGACCAGAACTGTGCCGCCATCACGGTCCCCTTGCCGGGCACGGAGTGGACATCGAAGTGGTCGGCGAGCCTGGCCACGGCTCCGAGCCCGATGCCGAGCGTGCCGGTGCTGGAGGCTCCGTCGGCCAGCGCGGCGGACACGTCGGCCATGCCGGGCCCCGAGTCGACGGTCACGAACTCGACCGCGGCCTCTTCGTCCGTGTGCAGCGTGCGCAGCAG
Source organism: Streptomyces sp. NPDC059900 (assembly GCF_050270335.1). NCBI lineage: Bacteria > Bacillati > Actinomycetota > Actinomycetes > Kitasatosporales > Streptomycetaceae > Streptomyces > Streptomyces sp. NPDC059900. Next base: position 1,369 of record NZ_JBNNJZ010000393.1, on the reverse strand, counting down.
CAGCGCACCGTCCGTGGCATGACGCTGGATGTTGGTGGCGGCCTCGGTGACGGCCAGGCCGACCTCCGCGGCCCGATGCGTGTCGAGACCGATCCGCCGGGCCAGCGCGGACGCGGCTCCGCGCGCCGATGTGGACAGGGAGGGACCGTCCCGGAACCAGCTCATGTCCCTGCTGGCCAGTATGGTCCGGGCGTTCACCGGGCCCACTTGATGATGGTGACCGTGGTGCCCACGCCGACCTCCGACGTCAGGTCGAACTCGTCGACGAGGCGGCGGGCACCGCTGAGGCCCAGGCCCAGGCCGCCGCCCGAGGTCCAGCCGTCCGTCATCGCGAGATCCACGTCCTCGATGCCCGGCCCGCTGTCCTCGAAGAGCGCGGCGAGCCCGCGGCGGCCGTCCCTCTCCACGAGCCCCGCCCTGACGACTCCGCCACCTCCGTAGACGAGGGTGTTGCGGGCAAGTTCGCTCGCCGCCGTGATCATTTTCGTCTGGTCCACGAGCGAGAGCCGGCACTGCTGTGCCAGGACGCGGATGGTCTGCCTGATGCTGACGACATCCCTGTTGTGCGTGATGGAGTAGTCCTGCGGCGCCTCGCCAGGCAGCCAGGGCGCGTTCACGCCTCGTCCGCAGAGGAGGAGCGCCGCAGCCGCGCCAGTCCCTTTTCCAGGTCGAGAGCCGTGCTCACTCCGCCCAGCGAGAGTCCGAGTTCGACGAGCGTGATGGCGACGGCGGGGCGCATCCCGACCACCACGGTCTCGGCGTCGAGCATGCGGGAGATGTCCGCGATCGTCGCCAGCATGCGTCCGACGAAGGAGTCGACGATCTCCAGCGCCGTGATGTCGATGATGACGCCCCGCGCGGAGCGGTTCACGATCTGCTCGGCCAGGTCCTCCTGCAACTGAAGGACGGTCTGGTCCTCCAGGTCGAACTGGATGGACACCACGAGCACTTCGCCGATCCGCAGGATCGGCACCCGTTCGGTCACAGCTGACCGGCCTTGCGGTTGACCATTTCGAGGCCCGACTTCTTCAGGGCCAGCTTCAGCGCGTCCGCGAGGGTCGCCTTGGTGACGATGCCCTCGAACTCGATGCCGAGCGCCACGATCGTCTGCGCGATCTGCGGCCGGATGCCGGAGACGGTGCATTCGGCGCCCATGAGGCGGGCCGCGACGATGGTCTTCAGCAGATGCTGGGCCACCTGTGTGTCCACCGCCGGTACGCCGGTGATGTCGATGATGGCCTGCTCGGAACCGGTGTCCACCAGGGCCTGGAGCAGCTTCTCCATGACGACCTGGGTCCGCGCGGAGTCCAGCGTGCCCACCAGGGGCACGGCGATGACGCCGTCCCACAGCCGGACCACGGGTGTGGAC
>NZ_JBNNJZ010000392.1:1031-7761 GCF_050270335.1 Streptomyces sp. NPDC059900 | reverse complement strand
CCCCTGCACTTCCCACCCCTCACGCCAGGAGCCCGTATGCCCCGTATGCGCAAGAGACTTGTCTCCACAGCGATCGCCGTAGCCGCGGCCGGCGCCCTCGTCACGCCGGCCGCCGCCCGGGCCGAACCCGCACCCCCCGCCGGTGTGTCGGTGCTCGACCACGGCTCGAAGGCCGGGACCGCGGTTGTCAGCGGACAGAACGAGCCCGGCACCCGGCTGCGCGTCGGCGGTGCGCAGACCCGCAGCGCCCACACGCTGCCCGTCGACTACCAGGTCCAGGAGACCGGCTACTGGTGCGGCCCCGCCGCCACCCGCATCGCCCTGTCCGCACGCATCGCCGCGCCGAGCCAGGGCGCCCTGGCCGCGCAGCTCGGCACCACCGAGGCGGGCACCGACCACATCAGCCAGGTGACCGGCGTGCTCAACGCCAACCTGGGCACCGGCTGGTACGAGTCCAAGGAGATGCCGAACGATCCGCCGAGCCAGGCCCAGAAGGACCTGCTGTGGAACGACATCGTCCTGGACATCGACAACAACTACCCGCTGGTGACCAACATCGTGGCCCCGCCCGGCAACCAGCCGCCCGGCTATCCGCCGGACCAGACGATCTACCACTACTTCACGGTGATCGGCTACGACGACGCGAACCGCACGGTCCTCATCGCCGACCCCGCCTCCTTCGGCGGCAACCAGATCTACTGGCTCTCCTTCGACCAGCTCGCCACCCTCATCCCGCCGAAGGGCTACGCGGCCTGACCGCCGCGCGGCATCCTGATCCATGAAGAGCGGATGAGCCGCGACTGCGGGTGGCGGCGACGACACAGCCGCCACCCACAGTCCGCCCGGCCGCCGTTTCGGGGGCAACGGCGACAGCCTCAGCGGCACCGACTCCGCTGAGGCCGAACAGGGAGCAGGGTCCGGGCGGCCCTGCCGGCCTCAGGCATACGACGGTCATTGACGAGCTGAGCTACCCCTTGCTTCGGCCCGTAGGGGGTGCGCGGATGCAGCGGCAGCGAAAAATCTTCAGCGGTCGTCCGCGTCGTCCGCGTCGTCCGCAAGGCGGGCCCGCAGACTGCTGATGCCGCGCCGGGCGTGGCTCTTGACCGTGCCCAGCGGCCAGCCGGTGCGCTCGGCGATCTGCGGATGGGTCAGGTCCTCGTAGAACGCCAGCCGCAGCACCGTCCGCTGCGCGGCCGTGAGCCTGGCCAGTTCCTGGGCCATCAGCGTCCGGTCGACCGCCGAGTCCATCCCCTCCGCGGCGCGGTGGTCCAGGGTCGCGTACTGCGCCCCGGCTCCCTCTACGAGGGCCGCCCGGCGGGTGCGCGCCGCCAGCGCGTCCGCGATCCTGTGCCGCGTGATACCGGTCAGCCAGGCCCCGGGGCTGCCGAGTTCGGGCCGGTAGGCGGCCCGGCCGCGCCAGGCGGCGAGGAACACCTGCTGGGTGACGTCCTCGGCCTCACGGCTGTCGCCGAGCGCGCGCTGGGCAAGGACGTGCACCAGGGGCCCCCAGCGGCGGTACGCCGCGGTGAGGGTCGCTTCGTCACCACCGGCCAGGCCCCCGGCCGGATCGGTGGTCACCGGTGTGCTCATCGACGCTTCGTCAGCTCCTCCCGGCGATCGCGAATCGCCGTACGACCGAACGGAAACGGGCACTCGCGCCGTAGCCTTGGCCGCGATCCGGTCATCCTGGGAACAGCCGCTCACGCACGGCAACTCGCATCGCTTGTGCGTCGTATCGTGGCCGGATGAGCGAGGGGCAACACCGCGGGCAGGACGGCGAGTCGGCCGGTACGGGAGTCACCACCGGTGCTCTGGCGCGGCGGTTGGGGGTGTCACCCACGACGTTGCGCACCTGGGACCGACGGTACGGCCTGGGTCCCGCCCGGCGCGATCCCGGCCACCACCGCCGCTGGTCGGAGCAGGACATCGCCGTCCTCGCGGAGATGGGCCGCCTCACCTCGGCGGGGATGCCGCCGGCCGAGGCCGCCCACCAGGCGCTGAAGCTCCTCGATCCCGCCACGGCGGCCGATGGGGCGGACGGGTCCGTCACCGGCCCGGTGGCCGTGCCGCGGCCGAGGCGGTCCGCACCTGCGGCGCCGAAGCCGTCGCCCGACGCGATGGTCCGCAGGCGAAAGGGGCTCTCACGCGCCGCCGTACGACTCGACGCGCCCACCGTGCAGGACCTGCTGGCCGACGCGGTGGAGAGCCACGGCCTGGTCACCGCGTGGCAGGAGCTGATGGTGCCGACGCTGCACGCCGTGGGCCGCAAGTGGGAGGAATCCGGGGACCGTTACGTGGAGGTGGAGCACCTGCTGTCCTGGCACATCTCCCGCACCCTGCACCGCTGTGCCGCCGACCCGAAGGACCCGGCCCCGCCGGGCGCGCCGGGCGCGGACGCGCCCCTCGTCCTGGCCTGTGTACCGGGTGAACAGCACTGCCTGCCGCTGGAGGCGCTCAGCGCGGCCCTGGGCGAACTGGGCATCCCGCAGCGCATGTTCGGTGCGGCGGTGCCGGTCGAGGCGGTCTCGTCCGCCGTGCGCAGGACGGGCCCGGCCGTCGTCGTCCTGTGGGCGCAGGCCCGCTCCACCGCGAGCGTCCCGCTGGCCCGGCACATCGCCGACACCCGCTGGGGGGTACGGGGCGCCCGCGGCCGTCCCGCGGTCATGCTGGCCGGACCCGGCTGGGCGGGTCCCGCCGTGCGCGGGGCGCTGCGTCCTGCCAGCCTGCCGGATGCGCTGGCCCAGATCGGCCGGGTGCGCGGGCCCGCCTGACGGCCCGGGGGAGCGGGGCTCGTCGTCCGGTCGGGTCAGCCCGCGGCCGGCAACGGCACGCGCAGGGCGCTGCGTTCCTCGCGCCAGGCGGAAAGGAGCCGTGCACCCAGGCGGTCCTCCAGGAAGCCCGTGGCCTCGATGCCGAAGACCACGTCGGTCTCCAGGCCGGGTTCGCTCGCCAGGAGACCGCCGATCACGTCACGGCGCACCACCTGCTCGTGGACCGCGTCGGCCTCCACGTGCTCGTCGTAGAACCGCTCGGCCGCAGGTCCCGCGCCGCTCCTGCGCATGGCCTTGGCAAGGCGCCGCGAGCCCGGCGACGAGGTCACCTCGACGGCGGCGAAGTGCCCGACCAGCGCGCCCCGCAGCGCCCGGTGCAGGCCGAGCAGGGACATCAGGTTGACCGTGGCGAGGACTTCGCCGGGCGCGGCATCGAGGTAGTACCCGTACGCCGTCTCCAGCGCGAGGTCCGCCATGAGATCCGCGTAGAGCCGGGCGTGGATGTCCTCGGAGCGACCGGCCCCGAACTCGTCGAACTCCACGGCCACCATGCCCGCCTTGGCCCGGCCGTGCAGCCGCGGGATGACCCAGGCGTGCGGGTCGGCCTCCTTGAGGTGGTACAGCGAGCGGGCCGCGGCGTACTCCCGCAGCTGCCACAGTGCGCCGTCGTGCTGGAGGTGGTGGCTGACGCTGGTGCGGATGTGGCCGACGGGCTCCACGAGCAGGTCGGCCAGGGCGCGGTCGGCGCTGTCCGTGGAGCGGCAGTTGGCGCGCAGCGCGTGCAGGAAGCGGCCTTCGAGCGCGCGGCGCAGTCCGAGCAGCTCGGGGTCCCATTCGAGGTCCTCGCGGACCCCGTCGAAGCCTTGGTAGTGCAGCTCGTAGAGCAGATAGAGGGCGAGCTGGAGGTCGTCGCCGTAGGGGTCGGCGTCGTGGGTGTCGAGGGGCAGCGGGCCCGGACTGCCCCCGGCGCGCAGCGTGTCGACGACCAGGCGGGACAGGGAGCCGCGGGGCTCGGGCAGGGGCGGGCTGGTGCGGCGTGACTCGGGGGGAGCGTCGTGCGGGGGAGGGCTCTGGTCGTCAGCGGGCATCGGGTGATTCCTCCCCCTCGGAGTCCTGGTCGGTGCCGGTGGCGGTGCCGGTGTCTGTCTCCGGCTCGGTCTCGTCGTCCGCCCTGACGCGGCGGCGGTGGCTGGTGTCGCACCACGGGTAGGTCCGGCTGCGGCGGCAGGTGCAGATCGCGGCGGTGAAGCGCCGGGAAGCGATGATCCGGCCGTCGTCGCCGACCACTTCGACGGGACCCTCGACGAGCAGGGGGCCTTCGGGGTCGATGGTGACGCGGCGGGGCCGCTGCTCGCGTGCGGCCCGCGCGGGGTCAGGTGCGTTCGGCACGGATGACCACCAGCTCTTCCATGTGCTCATCGGTCCGGCCGTTACGGTCGTTCCCGGGGTTTTCCTCGCCGAGCAGGCCCCGCCCGCGCAGGAAGGTACGGCGCGAGCGCAGGACGGGCCCGAACGGGATCAGGGCGTGGTCGGCGACCGTGGTCCGCAAGCCGGCCTCCGTCAGGCGGCGCACGGTGGCGTCCGTGTCGCACAAGGCCGAGTGGACCATGAGCAGCACGCCTCCGGGGCGCAGCGCTTGTGGGGCCGCGTCGCAGATCCGGTCGACCACCGCGCGGCCGTCCTGTCCCGCGTCCCAGGAGCGGGCCGCGCCGTGCCGCGGCAGCCGCACGGAGGGAGAGGGAACGTACGGGGGATTGCTCGCCACGACGTCGAAGGACCGGCCGGGGACGGCCGCCGTCAGGTCGCCCCGCAGGACGGTGATGCGCTGCCGCGTCGCCAGCGCGTTGAGGCGGGCGGTCAGGACGGCACGCCGGGCGATGTCCACCGCCGTCACCCGGGCGCCGAGCCGCGCCGCGTGGACGGCCAGCGCGCCACTGCCGGTGCCGAGGTCCAGTACGTCCGTGTCCGGACCGATGGCCTCGCGGCACAGGGCGCGTGCGAGGAGATCCGTGTCGTCCTGCGGCGCGTAGACACCGGGGAGGGTCAGCAGGTGCCATGGGACAGCCGGGACGGTCGTAGGCGCGACCATCACTCACCTCCGGTGGTCATGGGCCGCACGGCACGCGACCCGCTCGCTTCTGGCCCTCTCACCACACTCCGCTGTTCCGGCACCGGCCACCACTCGGGTGATGACGCACGGTGACGGTGCCGGTCGACCGGACACACCTGTGGCCTCATGGATTCCTTTGGGTGCTCGGAGCTCGCTCCCGCGACTTTCGTCTCCCCCGGGTGCCCGCTGCCCCGTGCCGCACACGTGCCACGACCGCCCGAAGGTACCGGTCGCGGGGCGGGGACCGGCGGTGAGGCGGGGCGGCGATTGCTCCCCCGCAGCCCGGGTACGCGGCCATCCCTGCCGCCCAGCGGAACAGCTGCGGGCACCCCGATGGAGAAAGGGCGCCATGCCGCGCAACATCTTCGTACTGGGCCTCGACGAGGCCAATCTGCCCACACTGCGCGCCGTCCCCGGCGCCCGGGACTACGTATTCCACCCGCTCCTCACCGTCGAAGAGCTGCAGAACGGCGAGGTGTCGGTCCCCGGGCTGCTCGCCGACGCGGAGCGGGTCCTGGACGCGTTCGACGGCCACATCGACGCGATCGTCGGCTACTGGGACTTCCCGGTCAGCACGCTGGTGCCGATCCTCGCCGAGCGCTACGGCACGCGCAGCACCAGCCTTGAGTCCGTGGTCAAGTGCGAGCACAAGTACTGGAGCCGCCTGGAGCAGCAGCGGGTCACCGACGCGCATCCGCCCTTCGGCCGGGTCGACATGGAAGGCGCCGACCCCAAGCCTCCCGAAGGCATGCAGTTCCCGATGTGGCTCAAGCCCGCGCTGTCCTACTCGTCGGAACTGGCGTACGGGGTCGGGGACCAGGATGAGTTCTCCGAGGCGGCTGCCCGCATCCGTGAGGGGATGGGCCGTATCGGGCGGCCGTTCGAGGACATACTCGACCGCGTCGAACTGCCCCCGGAAATGGCCGACGTGGGCGGTCAGGTGTGCCTGGCGGAGGGAGAGCTCGGCGGTATCCAGCTCGCCGTCGAGGGCTACGTCCACGACGGGCAGGTCACCGTCTACGGCATCCTCGACTCGATCCAGTACCCGGACTCGCCCTGCTTCCTGCGCCACCAGTACCCGTCCGCTCTGCCCGGGCCGGTCCTGGAGCGGCTGCGGGACGTGTCGGAGCGGGTCATGCTCCAGATTGGCATGAACGCGGCAACTTTCAGCATCGAGTACTTCTACGACCCGCGGACCGACGTCCTCAATCTCCTGGAGATCAACCCGCGTCACTCCCAGTCGCACGCGGAGATGTTCGACTACGTCGACGGGGTGCCCAACCACCACTGCATGCTGAGCCTCGCCCTGGGCGAGGACCCCCAACTGCCCCACCGGAAAGGGAAGTACGCCACGGCCGCCAAGTGGTACTACCGCTGGTTCGCCGACGCCACCGTGCACGACGTCCCCTCCCGCAAGGACATCGAGAGCATCGAGCGCCGCATTCCGGGAGTGCGCATCGACGTGACCGTCGAGGAGGGGCAGCGCCTGTCGGACATCGCCCAACAGGACAGCTACAGCTACGAGTTGGCCCACATCTTCACGGGCGGGCAGAGCGAGGAGGACATGCGGGCCAAATACGACCAGTGCGTGGCGGCCCTGGGCCTCACCTTCGCCGACGCCGAACCCGGCGGCCGTGACACGAAGAACGACTGAACCACCGTCACCACCGCACCACTAAGGAGCACCCGGTTTGCGCTACGTGAACGACCTTCCGTACGAGACCAAGGAAGAGGAGAACGTCACCATCCCCGTGGCGGACGGAACCCGCCTCGCGGCCCGCATCTGGCGGCCGGCGTCCTCCGACCAGGATCCCGTCCCCGCGATCCTGGAGTACATCCCCTACCGCTG
>NZ_JBNNJZ010000392.1:0-1021 GCF_050270335.1 Streptomyces sp. NPDC059900 | reverse complement strand
GCCGAGCGCGACTCCGTCCACCATCCCTACATCGCCGGGCACGGCTACGCTTGTGTGCGCGTCGACCTGCGCGGCACCGGGGACTCCGAAGGGGTACTCAAGGACGAGTACCTGGAACAGGAGCAGACCGACGCCGAGGACGTCCTGGCCTGGCTCGCCGACCAGCCCTGGTGCGACGGCACCACCGGCATGATGGGGATCTCCTGGGGTGCCTTCGCCGCGCTCCAGGTCGCCGCGCGGCAGCCCGAGAGCCTGCGCGCCATCGTCATCGCCTCCTTCACCGACGACCGGTACGCCGACGACATGCACTACATGGGCGGCGCCCTCCTGTCGGACAACCTCGCCGAGGCGGGCACCATGTTCGCCTACGGCACCATGCCCCCGGACCCGGCCGTGGTCGGGGACCGGTGGCGCGACATGTGGCACGAGCGGATGGAGGGCACCCGCCCCTGGGTGATCGAGTGGCTGCGCCACCAGCGCCGCGACGACTACTGGCGGCACGCCTCGGTCTGCGAGGACTACAGGGCCGTCCGCTGCCCCGTCCTCGCGTCGAGCGGCTGGGCGGACGGCTACTCGAACGCCGTGACCCGGCTGCTCGGCAATCTGGACGTGCCGCGCAAGGGACTCATCGGCCCCTGGTCCCACAAGTTCCCCCACCTCGGTGAGCCGGGCCCGGCCATCGGCTACCTCCAGGAAGTCGTGCGGTGGTGGGACCACTGGCTGAAGGGCGTCGACAACGGCGCCATGGAAGGCCCGATGCTGCGGACGTGGATGCAGGACAGCGTGCCGCCCTCCACGTCGTACGAGGAGCGCCCCGGCCGCTGGGTGGGGGAGCCGTCCTGGCCCTCCCCGCACATCACTCCCGTCCGGCGGCGCCTGACGCGCCACGGGCTCTCCGGGCCGCTTCCCGACGCGGAGGCTTCGGCTGAGACCGCGCCGGCTACGGGTCCCGGCGAGGGGCTGTCCGTCCAATCACCGCTGTCCGTAGGGCAGTTCGGGGGCAAGTGGGCCTCCTATAACG
>NZ_JBNNJZ010000391.1:0-7769 GCF_050270335.1 Streptomyces sp. NPDC059900 | reverse complement strand
GTTGGGCGAAGTGCGCCAGTTGGCGGCGCTGCCGTGCGTGACGCCATTGATGTTGTTGCCGCCGCCGGTTCCGTTGGACGCGGGAGCGGGGGCCTGCGCCGGGCGCCGGGGTGCGGCCGGGGTCTGCGGCTCCTGCGCCCGGGGCCGCGACGGGAGGGGTGACGACGGCTGCGGGCGCTGGGGCTGCTGCTGCTCGGGGGAGCGGTCGCCGCCCTGCGGGGCCTGGTAGCCCTGCTGCTGTTGCTGCTGGAACCAGTTGGTCTCCAGCGTGTCGAACAGCGGGGTGCGGCCGTCGCCGGGACCGGCGGGCGGCAAGCCCTCCGGCTGCGCGGGCTGCTGGGGCTGCTGCGGCTGCGAGGCCTGCGGCGGCACCGGCGGGATGCCGAGCCGGCCGCCCTGGCTCTGCCCCTGGCCGGGACCCTGACCGCGCCCGGCAGGCTCGCTGTTGTAGCCGGGGGCGCTGGTGCCGGGACGCTGGAACTGGCCCGTGCCGGAGGAGGCGTCCTGGTTGCCCTGGCCGCCCTGGTTGCCGAGCCCGCCCTGGTTGCCCTGACCGCCCTGCCTGCCGAAGACGTCCGGGCGTACGAACTGCCCGGTGCCCTGCTGGCCGCCCTGGCCGGGACCCTGCTGCCCGGTGTGCTGCGGCGCGCCCGTGCCCGGCGGCGGACCGTTGAAGTCCGGCCGCGCGAACTCGGCGGTCGAACCGGGGCCCTGGATGCCCGCGTCGGCCGGGGAGTGCTGCGGGAACTGCCCCGTGGACTCCGGCTCCTCGTGCCCGCGCGGGGTGTCGAACGGCTCGCGCGAGACCTGCGGCTGCGCGTTCTCGTCGCTCCAACTGGGCACGCGGGGCTGCGGGTTGCCGCCGGGAAGCTCGGCACGCGGACCACCGCGCGGCGGCAGCTGCGGGCGGCGCCCCTGGTCCCCGGCGTTGTTCGCCGAGGGGTTCGCGGGGTTCGACGGGTTCGCGGGCCCGGCCGGAGGCACCGGGTTCGTACGCTGCTGCGGCACCGGAGGCTGCGGCGCGGAGGACTGCCCGCGGCCACTGCCCTGCCCGCCCTCGAAGAGGCTGCCGCCGGAGCTGCCCGGGGCACCGGCCCCGAATCCGGGCGGTCCCTGCCGGGAAGGCTGCTGGCCCGAAGGCCCGGCCGGAGCGGACGGCGAACCGGTCCGCGGCCCCGCGTCACGCGACGGCAGCGCGGCCCGCGGCCCCGATCCCGTGACCTGACCACGGGGCGGACCCGCACCGAGCCGGCCCGCGGAACCCGCGGGAGCCGAGCCGGGCGCTCCGCTGCCGGCGCCGACACCGCGGCGCGCGGCGGCCGCACCGGCCGAAGCCTGCGCGGCGACAGGGCCGCCGCTCTGGCCGGGGCCGGGCGTACCGGGCTTGTTCGGCGCCTTCTTGCCGCCCTGGGCGACATCGATGGGCAGCATGACGAGCGCGGTCGTACCGCCGGAGTCCGAAGGACGGAGCTGGATGCGGATGCCGTGGCGCTGCGAAAGGCGGCCGACCACGAACAGACCCATGCGGCGCGAGACCGAGACGTCCACGGTGGGCGGCGAGGCGAGCCGCTCGTTGATCGCGGCGAGGTCCTCGGGGGAGAGGCCGATGCCGGTGTCGTGGATCTCGATGAGCACGCGCCCGTCGGGCAGCGCGTGACCGGTGACCTTGACCTTGGTCTGCGGCGAGGAGAACGACGTCGCGTTCTCCAGGAGCTCGGCGAGCAGGTGCACGAGGTCGTTGACCACGCGTCCGGCGACCTCGGTCGTCGGCACCGCGGAGAGCTCGATGCGCTCGTACTGCTCCACCTCGGACGCGGCGGCACGCAGCACGTCGACGAGCGGAACCGGCCGGGTCCAGCGGCGGCCGGGCTCTTCACCGGCGAGGACGAGGAGGTTCTCGCCGTTACGGCGCATGCGGGTGGCGAGGTGGTCGAGCTTGAAGAGCGAGGACAGCTGGTCCGGATCGGCCTCGCGCGACTCCAGCTCGGAGATGAGCGAGAGCTGGCGCTGGATGAGGCCCTGCGAACGGCGCGAGAGGTTGGTGAACATCGCGTTGACGTTGCCTCGCAGCAGCGCCTGCTCGGCGGCGAGGCGGACGGCCTCGCGGTGCACGTCGTCGAAGGCCGCGGCCACCTGGCCGATCTCGTCCCTGGAGTGCACGCCGACGGACTCGACGGAGGTGTCGACGTCCTGCGGGTCGGCCTCGGAGAGCTGCTTGACCAGCTCGGGCAGCCGGTCCTGGGCGACCTTGGTCGCGGTGTCCTGGAGGCGCCGCAGCGAGCGGATCATGGACCGGGCCACGACGAAGGCGCCGACGAGCGAGACACCGAGGACGAGCAGGATCAGCGCACCGTTGAGGATGGCGGCCTGCTCGGACTCGTTGCGCAGCTCGCGGGCGTTCTGCTCCATCTCGTTGAGCAGCGTGAGCTCGATCTTGGACATCGCATCGATCTTGGTGGTGTCCGCGTCCACCCAGTCCTTGTACGAGCGCTTGTCCTGGAGCTTGATGCCGCCCTCCTGCTCAAGCACACGCTTGGCGTAGGAGTCGGCGCCCTTGATGGACGAGTTGCCGCCGTCGATGGGCTTGGTCAGCTCGTCGGCGTTGCCCGCGTAGATGCCCTTGAAGGCCTGGAGCTCCGAGCCCTCCTTGTCGAGGGCGGCGAAGCCGTAGCGCCGGTCGGTCTCGGAGATCTTGCCGAACGTGCTGTCGCCCGCGGGGAGCGAGGCGGCGATGATCGCGCGCTGCACCGAGGCGTACTCCTTGGCGGAGGAGAACGCCGTCAGGGCGCGGGTGCGCTGGATCATGTCCGGGTTGCTGGTCGCCTGTGCCATGTCCGAGGACAGGGAGAGCAGCTGGTCGATGAGCTGGCTGTAGGCGTCGACCGTCTGCGACGTGGAGTTCTGGTCCCCGTACGCGTTCTTGCGTACGTCGCTGATCTTCTGCAGCTGCTGGGTGATCTCGACGGTGTTCGCACGGACGCCGGAGAGGCCCTTGTCGCCGTCGGTGTTGTCGAGCTCCTGCGTCTCCTGGAGGAAACGGTTGTACGCGCGGTCGGTCTTCTGCCGGGAGCCCTTGACCACGTAGTCCGACGACTTCGCGCCGTGCGCGAGGGGTCCTGCCGAGCGGTCGCGCTCCTCCTGGAGCGCGGAGGCCAGCTCGGTGGCCCGCTTGGTCATGTCGGTCAGCATCTTCATGTTGTTGAGCTGCTGGATCTCGTCCATCGACTCATTGATACGAAGAGCACCGAGCGAGGTCGCCGTGATCACGGGGAGCGCGAGCAGCGAGACAAGTCGGGTGGAGATGCGCCAGTTGCGCAGGGCTATTCGGGAGCCGGGCCCGGTGGGCGATTTCGCGGTGCCCGTCGTGCCCCCCGCCGGCGCGGTGGCCGTGGGCAGGCTCGTGCCGCCGCCCGGACCGCGCACGGCACTGGGGCCACCGTCGCCGGGTGCCTGCCCGGGGTTCTGGGCGTGCTGGGCCGAGGAGCCGCGGTCGGTCCCGCCGCGCTCCGGCTCTGCCGCAGCGCTGCTGCCATCCCTCTTGAAACGTCCCTGCACTAGCGTCGCAACCTCTGGACCAGGCGTCCCTCCGCACAAACGGCGGGACGGTGTCGGCGTCGTGGGGCGCAGAACGCCCCATGGTGGTCGTGAGTGACCGGCGCTGGCTCCCCTTTCCCGCCGCCACTCGGCGCTGCGTTGCGCCCCTGCGCGCCGGTTTCGATCCCGCGGCGGTCCCGGGAATTCCAGCACAGTGCAGGATCTCCAACAAGGCCCGTGTGTCGCGTCGCGACGTCCGTGACACGGCGTGAGGGGCGGGTCACGAGACGTAGAAAGTTATCCAGGGCAAATCGGACCATTGCGCCCAAGAAAGCTACGCGCTGCAGGTGTCCCAGTCTTCATGATCGGGAGCGGAATGATGGCTTCAGTGGCGCAATGTCCGATTCCAACAAGGCCTTCACGGGCCTGAATTGACCCATTTGCCCGCTCAGTCGTGAGCAAACTCACATCAAGATCAAGGCCTCCCCAAAGCTTTCGCCGGGAATTGGATGTTTAGCCTGACGCTTTACAGGGATGGCGAATCCGACAACCGGTGCCCGCCCAGGGCGCCTCAACCGACAGGATCCGAACAGCAGATGAAGACTGTGAAGTCGGCGATGTTCCGCAACATAGCCAACCCGCGCCGCACCACCCTCGCCCACCTCACGGACGCGCAGGAGGTCGCCCCGGCCGCCGAGCAGCCCGACCACGCACTGGAACTGCCGACGGTGACGGCCAACCCCAAGCGCACGGTCCTGATGGACGCGCCGGAGCAGTTCACCCCGGCCGGGGTGTAGTTCAGCCCGTCCGGCATTCGGGGACGAGCGCGCGGCGCGATCGAGGGGGCGCAGCCGCGGGGTCGCAGGAGGCCTGGCCTGGCCACGCCGCGTTAGCCTGGGGTGTCCAGTCTCTCCCTCCAGCAAAGGGCACCGCTCTTGCGCATCGCCAGGTTCTCCATCGACGGCAACGTCGCCTTCGGCGCGGTCGAGGGCGAAAGTCCCCCCGGAACGACCGACGGGCTCGTCCTCGACATCATCAAGGGCATCCCGTTCGCGGACTTCGAGCTCTCCGGCACGAAGGTCCCGATGAGCAAGGTCAGGCTGCTGCCCCCGGTGCTCCCCAACAAGGTCGTGGGCATCGGCCGCAACTACGCCGACCACGCGGCGGAGCTCGGCAACGAGGTCCCCGACATCCCGGTGGCCTTCTTCAAGCCGTCCACCTCGGTGATCGGCCCCGGCGACGCCATCGCGTACCCCTCCTTCTCGCAGGAGGTGCACTACGAGGCCGAGCTCGCCGTGGTCATCGGCCGCATGTGCCGCGAGGTCCCGCGTGAGCGCGCCCGCGACGTCATCCTCGGCTACACCTGCGCGAACGACGTCACCGCGCGTGACGTGCAGCAGCGCGAGAAGCAGTGGGCCAGGGCCAAGGGCTTCGACTCCTCCTGCCCGCTCGGCCCCTGGGTGGAGACCGACCTGGACCCCTCCGACCTCACCATCCAGTGCACGGTCAACGGCGAACAGCGCCAGCTGGGGCGTACGACCGACATGGTCCGCTCCATCGAGGACCTGATCGTGCACATCTCCGAGGCCATGACGCTGCTCCCGGGCGACGTCATCCTCACGGGCACCCCGGCAGGGGTCGGCTCCCTCAACGTCGGCGACGAGGTCGCCGTCACCATCGAAGGCATCGGCACTCTCACCAACAAGGTGATCAAGCGTGGCTAACGCGACCCCCGTACGCGTACGGTTCTGTCCCTCGCCGACCGGCAACCCCCACGTGGGCCTGGTCCGCACCGCTCTCTTCAACTGGGCCTACGCCCGGCACAACGAGGGCTCCCTGGTCTTCCGCATCGAGGACACCGACGCGGCCCGTGACTCCGAGGAGTCGTACGAGCAGCTGCTCGAGGCGATGCGCTGGCTGGGCTTCGACTGGGACGAGGGCCCCGAGGTCGGCGGCCCGCACGCGCCGTACCGCCAGTCGCAGCGCATGGACATCTACCAGGACGTCGCCGCCAAGCTCCTGGACGCGGGCCGCGCGTACTACTGCTACTGCTCCACGGAGGAGCTGGACAGCCGCCGCGAGGCCGCCCGCGCCGCCGGCAAGCCGTCCGGCTACGACGGCCACTGCCGCGACCTGACCACCGAGCAGCGCGCCGCGTACGAGACGGAGGGCCGCAAGCCCATCGTCCGCTTCCGCATGCCCGACGAGGCGATCACGTTCACGGACCTGGTCCGCGGCGAGATCACCGTCCAGCCGGAGAACCTCCCGGACTACGGCATCGTGCGCGCCAACGGAGCACCGCTCTACACCCTGGTGAACCCGGTCGACGACGCCCTGATGGAGATCACCCACGTCCTGCGCGGCGAGGACCTGCTCTCCTCGACCCCCCGGCAGATCGCCCTCTACAAGGCGCTCGCCGACCTGGGCGTCGCCAAGGAGATCCCGGCCTTCGGCCACCTCCCGTACGTCATGGGCGAGGGCAACAAGAAGCTGAGCAAGCGCGACCCCCAGGCCTCGCTCAACCTCTACCGCGAGCGCGGCTTCCTGCCCGAGGGCCTCCTCAACTACCTGTCCCTCCTGGGCTGGTCGTTCTCCGCGGACCAGGACGTCTTCACGATCCCCGAGATGGTCGCCAAGTTCGACCTGGCGGACGTGAACGCCAACCCGGCCCGCTTCGACCTGAAGAAGGCCGAGGCGATCAACGCCGACCACATCCGCATGCTGGACGTGAAGGCGTTCGCGGCGGCCTGCGAGCCCTGGCTCAGTGCCCCGCACGCCAACTGGGCCCCCGAAGCCTTCGACCAGGCGGCCTGGGAGGCCATCGCCCCCCACGCCCAGACCCGGATCAAGGTCCTCTCCGAGATCACGGAGAACGTGGACTTCCTCTTCCTCGACGAGCCCGTCGAAGACGAAGCGTCCTGGACCAAGGCCATGGGCAAGGGCGACCCGGCCGCGCTCCTGACGACGGCCCGCGCCAAGCTCGACGCGGCCGACTGGACGTCCCCCGAGTCCCTCAAGGAGGCCGTCCTGGCCGCCGGCGAGGAGCACGGCCTGAAGCTCGGCAAGGCCCAGGCCCCGGTCCGCGTGGCCGTCACCGGCCGCACGGTCGGCCTGCCCCTCTTCGAGTCCCTGGAGATCCTGGGCAAGGAGAAGTCGCTGACCCGCATCGACGCGGCCCTGGCCAAGCTGGCCGCGTAGGCGCGCACGCACGGACGGACCGAAGGACCCGGAAGCCACGACAGCTTCCGGGTCCTTCGCATACCGTCGGACGCATGCCGATCAAAGCCGTGGTCTGGGACGTCGATGACACGATCTTCGATTACGCGCACGCCGACGCTGCGGGCATGCACGCCCATCTCACCGCCGAAGGGATCATCGAGCGGTACGAGACCGCCGAGCGTGCCCTCGTCCTGTGGAAAGAGATCACCGAGCGGCACTGGGCGCGCTTCAGCGCCGGAGGAATCGATTTCGAGGACCAGCGGCGCGACCGCGTACGCGAGTTCCTCGACGACGTCCTGAGCGACCGGGACGCGGACGCCTGGTTCGCGCGCTATCTCGTCCACTACGAATCCGCGTGGCAGCTCTTCCCCGACACCGTCCCCGTCCTTGACACCCTCGCCGGTGACTATCGTCACGCGGTCCTCTCCAACTCCGCCCTGGTCGTCCAGGACCGCAAGCTGCGCGTCCTCGGCGTGCGCGACCGCTTCGAGTCCGTCCTGTGCGCCGCCGAACTCGGCGTCTCCAAGCCCGCGGCGGAAGCCTTCCTCGCGGTGTGCACCACGATGGGCCTGGAGCCCGGGGAGGTCGCCTACGTCGGGGACCAGCCGGAGATCGACGCAAGAGGCGCTCGGGACGCGGGCCTTCTCGGGATCTGGCTCGACCGCAACAGCGCCGTCCAGGAAGGTCCGTCGGGCGTGCACCGCATCTCGCGGCTCACCGACCTGCCCCCGCTGCTCCGCGGCGATACCCGTTTTGGAGCGCCGTCCACCTTCGGGTAATGTTCTTCCTGCGCCGCCCGAGAAGGCCGAAAGGTCCGGACAGGGAGACGTAAATCGAAGCAAAACCCCTTGAAGGGGTTGCGTATCGATGGCCTATGGTGTAATTGGCAGCACGACGGTTTCTGGTTCCGTTAGTCTAGGTTCGAGTCCTGGTAGGCCAGCTCGCAGAGCTTATCTGCAACGCCCCCGTTGTGTAGCGGCCTAGCACGCCGCCCTCTCAAGGCGGTAGCGCCGGTT
>NZ_JBNNJZ010000390.1:0-7777 GCF_050270335.1 Streptomyces sp. NPDC059900 | reverse complement strand
CGAGGGCATTAGCCCGGGCGGCTCACCCACCACCGGCACGACAGCCTCCGGCGCCGCACCGGCCCCGCACGGCGGTGACGCAACCGCCGGGTCGGGCGTGGGCGTCGGCCCGGGCGACGCACTCGCCAACGGCACGACAGCCACTCCGGGCGACGGCGGGACGGACCCCACCGGCGCCGCACCGGCCCCGCACGGCGGTGACGCAACCGCCAGGCCGGGCGAAGGCTCCGGCCCGGGCGGCTCACCCGCCCCCGCCGCTCCCGGCAACGGCCCGGCGGTCGCCGGCGAGGCGGGCGCGGGTGGCGTTGGCGGGCCCGGCGCACCCGGCGCCCCGACCCGCCTCGGAGGCTCCCCTCTCGCCGGGGCAGGCGTCGGCGCCCCCGGCGCAGGCCCCGCGCCCAGCAGCTCAGGGCGCCCCGCCAGCGAAAAGCGACCCGCCAGCAGCGGCAGTGTCCTCTTTCTCACCATCAATCACACTGCCCTCGACGGCCCCGCCTGCCTCCGCGTGCTCGCCACCGCCGCCGAACTGTACGGCGGGCAGGACAACTCCCCCGCCGCGCCTCCGCTCCGTACGCCCGCGCCCTCCGCTGCCGCGCCCGAGAGCGACGCGGAGGCGGCCGGTGACGCGCCCGGTGGGTGGGCTCCGCCTGCCCGGGTCTCGCGGGGGACGCCCGAGCCTTCGCCCGGCAACGGCATGCTCGTCGCCGAACTCGCCGTGCCGCGGCGGCCGAAGGGGGCGCCGTTCACCGTGAACGACCAGCTCATGGTGGCCACCGCGCTGATGATCGCGCACTGGAACCGGGAGCACGGCGCGCGGCCGAAGCCGTTCCGGATCACCATGCCCGTCGACGACCGCCCCCGCAGCATGGACATGCCCATCGGGAACGGCACTCGGTTGGTGGAAGTACCCTTCACCGCGGCCGAGTTGACCTCCGAGGACTGGGGACCGGAAGACATCGGGGCCCTCCTGCGCCGCACCGCCGAACGCACCCGCGCCCTCAAGGCACTCCCCCGCCCCCAACTGGGCCGCGGCGCCGCCCTGCTGACCTCGCCCGTCCTGCCCGTGACTCTCAGAGCCGCCGTGACGCGCGGCCTGCGCAGAGCCGCCGCGCCGTGGACCTCCACCACGCTGCTCAGCAACATCGGGCGCGTCCCCTACCCCCTGGACTTCGGTGACGCCGGACGCGCGCACGCCGTCTGGTTCTCCGCGCCCGCCCGTCTCCCCCGCGGCCTCACCGTGACCACGGCGGCCACCGCGGGGCGCCTGCACGTCGCCCTGCGCTGGTCGAAGACCCTGCTCAGCAGCGGCGACGGAGCCCATCTGCGTGACCTCTTCGAGCACTACCTCCACGCCACGGAGCACACGGAGGAGGGAACGAAGCGATGACGAGCACCAGCACCAGCACCGCGCCCCGCGATCTGCGGGACTTCTACGAGGACCCCTCCGTCCCCGTCGCGTCCGGCGTCGCACGCAGCCTGCGCCAGGCCCGGATGCTCGCCGACGCCATCGGCCCCGCCACCGCCCGCACCTGCGTCGTCCTCGACATCGGCTGCGGCGACGGCACCGCGGCGGCGACCGCGGCCCCGCTCCTCGCGGGCCACCGCGTGATCGGCGTCGACTGGTCGCAGGACGCCCTGAAGCGGGCGCACGCGCATCTGCCGTACGTCGTGCGCGGTGAACTCACCGACGGAGGGCTGCCGTTCGCGGACGGCGCCGCCGACGCGGTCCTCTTCAGCGAGGTCATCGAGCATCTCGTCGACCCCGACAGCGCGCTCGACGAGCTGAGAAGAGTGCTCAGGCCGGGCGGTCATCTGATGCTGTCCACGCCCAACCTCGCCGCCTGGTACAACCGCGGCCTCCTGCTCGCGGGGGTGCAGCCCGTCTTCTCGGAGGTCAGCCTGCGCGGCATCCACGGCCGCCCCGGCAGCGAGGTGGTCGGGCATCTGCGGCTCTACACCGCCCGCGCGCTGCGGGAGTTCGTCGCCGCGTCCGGCTTCGACGTCGTACGGGTGGCCGGTGCGCCCTTCCACGGCGTACCGCGTCCGCTGCGCGCCCTGGACCGGATCGCCTGCGCCGTGCCGAGCGCCTCGTCGATCCTGCTGCTGCACGCCCGGAAGGCGTAACGCCATGTGGTGGGGTGTGACCGCCGCACTGCTCGCGAACGTCCTCTACAGCACGGGGTTCGTCCTGGAGAAACGTGCCCTCACCGCGATGCCGTCCGTCAGCGTGCGCAGCCCGGCACGGCTGCTCAGGCAGGTGATCTCCAGCCCGCTGTGGATCGGCGGATCGCTCGCGCTCGCCGCCGGTTTCGGCGCGCAACTCGCCGTCTACCGGACGCTGCCCATCGCCGCCGCGCAGGGCATCTTCGTCTCCGGGCTCGTGCTCCTGCTCCTGCTCTCCTCCGTACTGCTCGGTGAGCAGACATCGGGGCGCGAGCGGTATGCCGTCGGGGCGATCCTCCTCGCGCTGCTCATGGTCGTCCTCTCGCTGAGCGAGGAGGCGGACACCGTGAGCCGCAGCGCGCCCGTGCCGCTGGTCCTCACGGTCTGTCTGCCCTCCCTCGCCGCGGGGGTCCTGCTCTACGGATCGGCCGAGCGCCGCGCGAAGCACCGGCACCGGCTGCCGACGACGGGCGTGGAGTACGGGGTCGCCGTCGGGCTCCTCTACGGGGTCAGCTCGCTCGCCATCAAGGGCGTGTCCAGCTATCTGACCACGCAGGGCCTCGGCTCCGCGCTGCTGCACCTGCTCGCCAGCCCGTACCCGTATCTCCTGCTGTTCACCGGCGCGTTCGGCCTGGTCATGTCCCAGGCGGCGCTCCAGCGGTGCCGGGCCTCGCTCATCGTCCCGGTCTGTACGACGGTTACCGCGCTGTTCACCGCGGTACTCGGAACGCTGGCGTTCGGCGAGCCGCTGCCCGACGAACCGCTGCGGCTCGCCCTGCGGATCGCGGGCACGGCGCTCGCGGTGACCGTGCTCCTCGCGATGCCCAAGCACGACGCGCCGCCGCCCCAACCAACGCCCCCCACCAAGGAGTTGACCAGCTGATGAACCCCGAAGACCCCTTGCTGAAGATCCTCGCCTGCCCGCTGGACAAGGGCCCCCTGCATCTCCTCGAACCCGAGGCGCCCCTCGTACCGGAGGAGGTGCTCTACAACCCGCGGCTGCGCCGCCGCTACCCGATCATCGACGGCATACCGCAGCTCCTGCCCTCCTCCGGGGAGCAGCTGTCGGAGGACGAGCACGAGCAGCTCCTGAAGCGGATATCCACGTGACGGGCCCGCACAAGACCGAGGCGAGCCCCCACAAGACCGTGGCCGCCCGCCTCGCCCCGCACCTCCCCGCCCGGCTCATCGCCTCCCTGGCCCGGCTCGTCTACCCCCGCTTCGAGCCGGAGCTGGCCCGCCTCGCGGACCTCTGCCCGCGCGGCTGCGGCACCGCGGTGGACGTCGGCGGCTGGTACGGCCCCTGGTCGCGCCGCCTGGCCTCGCGTGCGCGGCGCGTGGTGACCGTGGAGCCCGTCCCGCATCTGGCCCGGCTCCTGGAGACCTCCACGCCCGGCAATGTGCGGGTGATCCAGGCCGCGGCCACCGACCGCCCCGGCACGGCCCGGCTCTGGCTGCCGCAGGGCGACCGCGGCGACCGCGGGGTCTCCTCGCTCATCCGCAGGGACATCCACGCCGAGGCGGTCGACGTGCCCTGCCTGACCCTGGACGGGCTCGGCCTGCGCGAGGTCGACTTCATCAAGATCGACGTGGACGGCAACGAACTCCCGGTCCTGCACGGCGCCCACGATCTGCTAGTCCGCGACCGTCCGGCCCTGTTCATCGAGCTGGAGTCCCGCATCCAGCCGATCGGGCCGATCGTCGAACTCCTCACCCGGCACCACGGCTACCAGGGCTGGGTCCTGCCCGACCGCACCTGGCTGCCGCTCGCCGACTTCGACCTGGAGGCGCACCAGAACGACACGTCGTACGTCGTGTCGCAGGGGCTGCTGCGCAGGGTGCTCACACCGCGCAGGCCCCGGTACGTCAATTCGGTCCTGTTCCTTCCCGGCGGGCGGCGCCCGGGAGCGGCGGCGGTGCGCGACCATGGGGCGCATGTCCGCTAGCTCCGCCTCCAGGTCCCCCGGGTCCTCTGGCCCCTTCACCCCTCTCGACTTCCAGCTGGTCCTGCTGCGCCGCATGGCCGACCACAACCCGGACCTGGTGGAGGCGGCCCGGCACGAGCTCGGCGTCTCCATCGCGGACATGCGCGAGGCCAACCGCCGCTGGCAGGCGATGACGCGTTCCGCCCGCTCGCGCGGCGCCGCGGCCCGCTACCGCTCGGTGCTCGGCGCCCCCGAGGCCACCGTGACGCGGCAGACGGGAGACCTGGAGTGCGAGGCCCTGCTGTGGCCGGTGCCGCTCTGGCCGACCCTGCGCTTCGAGGTCCTGCGCGCACCGAACGGCGCGGTGTGGAACGAGTGGCTGATCCGCGCGCCGGGCGCCCCGGGGCCCGCGCTGCACACGCTCGACGACCTCACCCCCTGGTCGTGCACGGTCGACGAGGCCGCCCGCGCGTTCGCCCCGGCCCGCCCCATGGAGGGCACGGCACCCACGCGCTGGCGGCTCGCCTTCACGGCGCCGGACGCGGCGGGTCAGCCGCGGCGCTGCGTCGCGGAGTTCACCTGGGGGCTGTTGCAGAGGGTGGCGTTCCCCGACGGTGACTGACGCTTCCGGAGCGCCACCGCACCGACCGCCAGGGCCAGCGCCACGAGCAGCGCGCTGACCCACGGGGGCGAGCGGTGGCCGAGCCCCGCCGCGAGAGCGAGGCCGCCGGCGGCGGGTCCGACGGCGGCGCCCACGTTCAGCGCGGCCGTGGCGAAGCCGCCGGAGAGCGTGGGGGCGCCGGTGGCCGCGTACAGGGCCTGTGCGATCAGCGCGGAGCCGACGCCGAAGGACAGGGCGCCCTGTACGAGGACGAGGACGACCGCGGCCACGGGGTTCCCCGCGGTCAGCGCGAAGAGCACCCACCCGGCGAGCAGCGCGACGGCACCCGCGACGAGGAACGGCACGGGCCGGGCGTCGGCGAACCGCCCCGCGACCGTGACCCCGATGAACGACCCCGCCCCGAACAGCGCGAGCAGGGCGGGCACCCAGTTCCCCGGGAACCCGGTGACTTCGGTGATCACCGGCGAGAGATAGGTGAACGTACAGAAGGTCGCCCCGTTCACCAGCGCCCCCAGAAGCAGGGTCACGACGAGACGCGGCTCGCGCAGTGACCGCAGCTCCCCGCGCACACCGGCCCCCGCAGGGGCGGACGCGCCGCCGGGCACGGACCGCAGGATCGCGAGGACGGCGGGCACCGACACCAGGGCCACCGCCCAGAACGCGGACCGCCACCCCCAGAACTGCCCGAGCAGCGCGCCGCCGGGCACGCCCGCGACACAGGCGAGGGTGACGCCGCCGAGCAGCACCGAGGTGGCCCGCCCCTTGGCGTCGGGCCCGACCATGCCGACGGCGGCGACCAGGGCCACCGCGAGGAACCCGGCGTTGGCGAGCGCACCGACGACCCGGGTCACAAGGAGCACGGCGAAGCTGCCGGTCAGCGCGCCGACGGCATGGACGAGCAGGAAGGTGAGCAGAAATCCGAGCAGCGCGGTCCTGCGCGGCCAGCGACGGCCGATGAGGGCCATCACCGGGGCGCCGATGACCATCCCCACGGCGAAGGCCGAGGTCAGGGCGCCCGCGGCCGAGAGGGATACGTCGAGGTCCGCGGCGATGTCAGGGCCGAGACCGGAGAGCATGAACTCGGAGGTGCCTTGCGCGAAGACGGCAAGTCCGAGCATGTAGAGGGCAAAGGGCATGAAGGAACTCCGCAAGGGAAAAGTCAGTCCGCACGACAGCGCCCCGAAAGGGTTCGGGGCTGTGACACATGCGGTTCCGCCGCGCGGGCGCGACCAGTCACGGCGCGTGCAGGCGCACGCTGCGGTTCCGCATGACTTCTCGGCCACCGGACATGCCGGGCCGGTGGCTAAGGTCTGTCGGACTCGGGACTGGACATGGCGGCAGGGTATTCAGCCTCCGGCCGCCTCGTCCATCCGATTACGCCGCGGCGACGAGGATCTCCTCGGTCACCGCGGACAGCGACCCCTCGTGCAGGCCGAGGAAGAGATTCGGCTCGACGAGTTCGAGCTCCATGACGCAGGGCCCGTCCCCCTCCGGCCCGTCGACGAGGTCGACCCGCGCGTACAGCAGCTCCGGCGTCCCCGGCACCGCGGCCAACGCCTGCTCGGCGAGGGCGAGTTCGGCGGCGGTCGGCTGCCAGGGCCTGAGGTCGGGGTGCGGCATCTTCTCGTCGTCGTACGCCGTGCCCGGAGCCAGCACCGCGCCCTTCTGTATGGCGTGCAGGAAGCGCCCGCCGACGTACACGAGCGCGCGTTCACCGGTCTCGTCTATGCGCGGCATATAGGGCTGCACCATCGCGGTCAGACCTTCGCCGTGCATCCGCTCGATGTGCCGTACGGCGTCCTCGTACGCGCCCTTCTCGTACCGGCCGGCGTAGCGGGCGCCTGCCCCGGAGGCGGGCTTGACGACGAAAGCGCCGTCGTCGGGGATCTCGACCGCGTCACCGGGCGCCAGATAGCGCGTGGGCACGACGGGCACGCCCGCCGCGGCCAGCGCCTCCAGGTACCGCTTGTCGGTGTTCCACCGCACCACGGACGCCGGGTTGGCCAGGACGGTGAGCCGTGCGACGCGCCCCGCCCAGGCCACGAACTCGGCGACGCGCTCGCTGTAGTCCCAGGCGGACCGGATGACGACGAGGTCGAACCGCTCCCAGTCGACCCGCGGGTCGTCCCAGGCCACGGTGGCGACGTCGGCGCCCGCCGCGCCGAGCGAGCGCGCCAGTTCGGGGAGGTCGCGGTCGAGACCGGTCTCCAGCTGGGGCCTGCTGGTGACCAGGGCAATCGTGGGGCTGTCTGGTGACACGGAGGCCTCCTGGGTTCGATGATCCGCCCCGCAGGCTAACAACATCTCGTCGTGCACCCGACAAGCCCCTCGCCCAGGTCAGCGGGGCGGCGGGGCGCGCGCCCCGCCGCGTTCAGTACGGCCCGTCGACCAGCCGGAGCACCGCGTCCAGACCCCGCACCGCTCCCGGCGCCGCACCGCCCGGCAGTACGTAGGAACGCAGCCCCGCCCCCGCGGCCCCGCCGTCCTTGGCGGGGTGGTCGCCGACCATCAGGGTGTCCGCCTGGGCCACGCCCAACTCGGCGCAGGCGTGGGCGAAGAGGCGCGGGTCGGGCTTCTCCGTGGCGTGTTCGTACGAGTGGACCCAGCTGCCGAACCAGCGGTCGAGGCCGTGCAGGGCGAACGTCGGGCGCAGGTCCCAGCCGACGTCGCTGACGACGCCGAGCGCGATGCCGCGCGCGTCGAGTGCGGCGAGCGTCTTCTCGGTGTCGGCGTAGGGCAACCAGTGCTCCGGCGAGCGGAGTTGGTCGTAGAGAACGCCGGCGAAGGGGGCGAGCGCCGGGGCGGAGGCGTACCACGTGGTGAACGCGTGGCGGTGGGCCGCGGACGAGACGTCGCGTGCGTGCTGGGCTCCGATGACGGCGGGGTCCGCGAGGCCCGCCTCCAGAGAGGTGAGGATGGCGTCCATCGCGCTCCCGTCCACCGGGTGGGGCAGCGCGGCGCGGATGCGGTCCTCGTAGGCCTTGATCTGGAACAGCGTGCCGGAGAAGTCGAAGAGCACCGCCTCGGGGCGTGTCACAGGGGCGGGGGCGACGGCACAGATCGGGCC
>NZ_JBNNJZ010000389.1:3526-7834 GCF_050270335.1 Streptomyces sp. NPDC059900 | reverse complement strand
CAGCATCCGCGTGGGCGACACGGTGCTCAAGCCCACCGGCCCGGACCGCGAGTTCGCCGAATGGCTGGGGGACGTCA
Organism: Streptomyces sp. NPDC059900; assembly: GCF_050270335.1. NCBI lineage: Bacteria > Bacillati > Actinomycetota > Actinomycetes > Kitasatosporales > Streptomycetaceae > Streptomyces > Streptomyces sp. NPDC059900. The sequence continues at coordinate 7,757 of NZ_JBNNJZ010000389.1, read as the reverse complement.
TGGCCTCGGTCCCGGAGGACGGCTTCCGCGTCGCGCGGCCCCTGCGGGCCGTCACCGGTTCCTGGAGTTACGACGGCTGGACCGCCGCCCGTCTCGTCGCCGGCGCCGAACCCGATCACGCCGCTGCGCCGCGCTGGCTGGAGATCGTGGCCGCGGGACGCGCCTTTCACCGCGCACTGGCCGACGTACCGCGCCCCGGCTTTCTCGACCGGCGCGGCGACTGGTGGGCGATCGGCGACCGTGTCGCCTGGCAGGAGGAGGAGCCCGATCTGCTTCCCGCGCTGCGCGCTCCCTACGGCGCGTTGACCGCGCTGCTCGGTCCGATGCCGCAGGACCGCCCCCAGCTCGTCCACGGCGACCTGACGGGCAACGTCTTGTTCGCTCCGGGCCTGGCCCCGGCAGTCATCGACTTCTCGCCCTACTGGCGGCCTGCGGCCTTCGGCGAGGCGGTCGTCGTGGGCGACGCCGTGCTCTGGCACGGCGCCGGCCCGCAGCTGCTCCGGGAGGCCGCGGCCGCGGGCGGTCCCGGCTTCGCCCGGTACGTCGCCCGAGCCCTCGTCTTCCGCCTCGTCACCACCAGCGAGCGTCTGCGTGCCCTGCCGGTCGACGGCCGCCGCAGCACCGACACCGATCCCGACGCCGAGAAACGCCGCTATGAGCGCGCGGCACGGCTGCTCGCCGAACTCGTTCGTGCACCCCGCAAGGCAACGCGCTGAAGTACGGCCCTACAGGACCGGCGGCCCCTGCTCGACGCGGCGCAGCACCGGGGTGAGCCGGTCGAGTCCCTCGCCCGTCTGGATCTGCCGCTCGTCCCACCACGTGGCTCCCGCTTCGGCCAGCGGTCCGACCAGGTCGCGGGTACGGGCGGCGTCCTCACCCGGCGTGGCGCCGCCGAGGACGATCTCGAAGGGTGCGTCGGGCGACCGGTCCTCGCGTTGCTTGCGCAGGTAGGCCACCAGGTCGCGGACCTGGTCGAGGGGCGGCACATGGCCGTGCCTGGCGTCGGTGAACAGCGGGACCGCGCCGTCCCAGCGGGCCGCCCGGCGCATCGGCGGACGGTTGGGCCAGAATCCGGCGATCCAGACCGGCGGCCGGGGGCGCTGCGCGGTGGCGGGCAGCAGTGTCACGTCCCGTGCCTGGTAGTGCCGTCCCTCGTGGTTCACCGGCTCGCCCGACCAGTAGCGCTGGAGCAGGTCCAGGCCCTCGTCAAGGCGCTCGGCCAGCACCTTCGGGTCCGTGGTGTCGCCGAAACTGCCGTACTCGTCCTCGACGGGCCCGCCCAGACCCGCGCCGAACGTGACCCGGCCGCCGCTGAGGACGTCCAGGGTGGCCACCTGGCGGGCGAGCTGCTGCGGGCGCCGCCGGGCCACCGGGGTGACCAGCGTGCCCAGCCTGATGCGGGAGGTCGCGAGGGCGGCTGCCGTCAGCAGCATCCAGGGGTCACCGAAGGGTCTGCCCGCGTGCGTGCGGTGCAGCACGTGATCCCAGACGAACAAGCCGTCCCAGCCCGCTTGTTCCGCCGCCACGGCGAGCTTCGCCACGGTTCTGGGATCGGCGAAGTCACCGAAGTTCGGAATGTTCACCGAGAAGCGCATCCCCGCATCCTGCTGCACGGCATCGGGGGCGGCAACTCAGATACCGACCGACTCCGCATGTCGTACCGCGGCCTGTGCGAGCCCCGTGATCAGCGGATGGGGTCGGGTGCCGTCGCCCTGCAGTTCGGGCTGGAACAGGGTGGCCAGGAAGAAGGGGTGGCCCGGCAGTTCGGCGATGCGGACATCGCCGTTCTCGTCCGTGCCGGTGAAGCTCAGCCCGTGGGCTCGCAGCCTCTCCACGTACGCGGGGTTCGGCCCGAAGTTGCAGTGGTAGCGCTCCACCGTGCGCCGGACGCCGATGAGCCGGGCCGCGCGGGAGTCCGCAGTCAGGGTGATGGTGCCCTCGTGGCCGACCAGCGAGCAGGCCAGCGGGACGATCACCTCGTCCTCACCCGTGTTCCCGTCCTCGCTCGTGTTCCCGTCCTCGCTCGTGATCCCGTCCTCGGCGGTGTTCTCGGCGTGTACGGCCCGGCCGAGGCCGCAGACCGACCGGGCGTACTCCAGGAGCATGTGCTGGAAGCCGCCGCAGGTCCCCAGGAAGGGGATGCCCTGTTCGCGGGCCGTGCGGATGGCCGCAAGCGCTCCGGCTTCGCTGCGGTAGGGGCTGCCGGGCAGGACCCACACGGCGTCGAAGCCCTCGACCCCCGCGTGCGCTTCGTGGGTGGGGATCCAGTACGCGTCCAGGTTGAGGCCCTCGCGGATGCGCAGGGCCTCCAGGAGGGCCGGGACGCGGGTGTGGGAGCGGACATGGTCGGAGCGGTCTGCGACCAGGGCGATACGTGCGGCCGGAAAAGTCATGCGTCCATCGTCGGCAGCGCCACCGCATCACGTCCAACGATGATTGATGCACTCTGCATTAGCGATACTGATGCACATGGATCCACATCTCCTGCGGACCTTCGTCGCCGTCGTCGACAACCGTTCCTTCTCCGCCGCCGCCCGGGAGTTGGGCTACACCCAGTCCGCCGTCTCGCAGCACATCGCCGCGCTCGAAGCCGACCTCGGCGCCCCGCTCGTGGAGCGCCGACCGGTGGGACCCACCGCAGCGGGCGAGCGTCTCATGGAGCACGCCCGGCCCCTGCTGCTGCGCCTGGAGGCGGCCCGCGCGGACATCGCCCGGTTCCATGCGACGCGCCCCGCCCGGCTCGCCGTCGCCGCCACTCCGCTGTCCCTGACCCCTTCTCTCGCCCGGGCCCTTGCCCGGATCCGTTCGTCCGCCCCGGGCCTCGCGGTGACGCTTGCTGTGCTCGGGCGCGAGGCAGTGCTGGCGGCCGTCATGGCCGGGGACGCCGATACGGGTCTGGTGGACGGAGCTGCCGCGCCTTCCGACCCACTGCCGCTGCCCGGTCCCGGCCCTCTGGCCACCACCGCCGTCGCCGAACAGCCCCTGGTCGTACTGCTTCCGGCCGGCCACCCGCTGACGTGCCGGAGCTCCCTGCGGCTGCCGGACCTCACCGACGCACACTGGCTGGACGCACCCGACACCGCCGTCCCCCTGGCGCAACTGCGCGCGACCGCCCGTACCGACGGCTTCCGCCCCCAAGTCAGCTACCGCGGAACGGACATCAGAGGCGTGGGAACACTGGTCGCGGGCGGGCACGGCCTGGCTGCCCTGCCCCGCACGGCGGCCGCAGGCCTGCCGGGGACGGTGGCCGTCCCCCTGTCCGAGCCCCGCCTGGTCCACCGCACCGAGGCCCTGCACCCGCCCGACCCTGCCGCTCCCGTCCCCGAACTCCTGGCCGCTCTCGCGACGTGAGCGGCGTCAGCTTGCACGGCGCAGCGGCGGTACGCCGGCACCTCGACAGCGTTCTCGATGTCCGCTGCCGCCATCTTGAACTGCTCGGGTAGGCAGGCGTCGCGTCTCGATACGGTACAGGCGCTGGGACAGACGTCCTCCGGCCCTGTGTGATCAGGAGGGGAAGGCCAGGGCGAAGGCCGCGCTGGGCAGCGGCGCACACATGTCCTGCCAGGCGATGGAGATGCCGAACTCCTGTTCAAGGAATCCGAGGAAGGCGACGTCGGACAACTCCTCACCGTTGTAGAAGAAGCCGGGCACCTGCTCGTCCGTGGCGAGGCGCCCAGCGCACGCCTCCCGCGGTTCGTAGTCGGCTACGACCTGACCGTCCCTGGCGTAGCCAACCCACTGCCCGCCCGCGCCGCTGCGGAACACCGTGTACACCCGCGTCCCGCGCGACAGTTGGTCCAGGTGACAACGCGTCCGGGAGGAGCAGTTCTCGATGGCGTACGCCCAGCCCGGGACGGCCCCGGCCCGGACGATCGCCTCCGGGTGCGAGAGGAACCCGGCTTCTGTCAGCTGCGCCACCAGGTCTTCGTCCTCCCAGTCGAGGAACTCCAGATCGCTCAGATGGCCGTCCTCCGGGCGCATCAGCAGCGCCTCTGACGCATCGTCAGCCAGTTCGTGGATGTGGTGCGGTTGCGCTCCGATGCGCACCAACAGCTCGCGCGGCGTAATGCCCTCGCACAGCGTGAAGGTGTAGCACTCCGCGTACCCGTTCGCTATCCAGCGCAGCCCGTTTTTCATTGCTCGCCCTCCCCGTGGCTGATCAGTCATGCCGCACGATAGTCCGGCAGTTCCCCCGAACCGGAACGAGGAGCGGCGGGCCGACCACCCCGGA
>NZ_JBNNJZ010000389.1:0-3516 GCF_050270335.1 Streptomyces sp. NPDC059900 | reverse complement strand
GCGTGTTTTTTATCCCTCGCCCCACTAACCCCCGTCTTCCCCCCCCACCCTCACCCGGGCCCGGCCGCCCCACCGCCCTTGTGGGGTGTCCGGCGGCCGCTCCTCGTGGCGAAGGCGACTGCGCTAGGCGACCGGTGCCGGCGCGGTGTTCTTGCTGTCGTCGTCCGGCTGCGTGCCGTTCTCCTCGGCGAGCCGCTCCATGCCGCTGGTCGTCTTCAGCGGCTTCTCCTTGATGAAGAGCACCGCGACGAGGGCGAGCGCCGCGAACGGGGCCGCCAGCAGGAAGAGGTCGGCGGTGGCCAGGCCGTAGGCGTTCTCCACGATCTCCCGCATCGGCGCGGGCAGTTTCGTCATGTCGGGGACCGAGCCCTCGCCGCCGCCGGAGCTGCCGGCAGCCGCACCGCCCGCCGACCCGACGCTCTTGGAGATCTCCGAAGCGACGCGGTTGGCGAGGACGGCGCCCAGGACGCTGGTGCCGATCGTGCCGCCCATGCTGCGGAAGAAGGACAGGACGGAGGTGGCCGCGCCCAGCTCGGCGGCCGGTACGTCGTTCTGCGCGGCCAGGACCAGGTTCTGCATCAGCATGCCGACGCCGATGCCGAGCACCGCCATGTACAGGCTGAGGATGCCGAAGCCGGTTCCGGCGTCGATGGTGGCGAGCAGCCCGAGCCCCGCGGTCATGATGACGGCACCCGCGACGAGGTAGGCCTTCCACTTTCCTGTCCTGCTGATGATCTGGCCGGCGATGGTGGAGGACACCAGGAGACCCAGGATCATCGGCAGGCTCATCAGGCCCGCCACCGTCGGGGACTTGCCGAGCGCGATCTGGAAGTACTGCGAGAGGAAGACGGTGCCGCCGAACATGGCCACACCCACCAGCAGACTCGCGACGGTCGTCAGCGTGACGGTCCTGTTGCGGAAGATGGCGAGCGGAATGATCGGCTCGGGCACCCGCGACTCGACGAACACCGCCGCCACCAGGAGGATCACACCCGTACCGGTGAGCGCCGCGGTCTGCCAGGACGCCCAGTCGAACTGCTGGCCCGCCAGCGAGGTCCAGATGAGGAGCGCGCAGACACCGGCCACGATGAGGAACGCACCCAGGAAGTCGATCTTCACTTCGCGGCGCACGGTGGGCAGTTGGAGCGTGCGCTGCAGGATGAGGATGGCCAGGAGCGCGAACGGCACGCCGATGAAGAAGCACCAGCGCCAGCCGAGCCAGGAGGTGTCCACCAGGACGCCGCCGACCAGCGGACCTGCCACCGTGCCCACGGCGAACACGGCGCCGAAGATGCCCGCGTACTTGCCGAGCCTGCGCGGCGGGATGACGGCCGCCATGACGACCTGCGCCAGCGCGGTCAGGCCACCGGCGCCGATGCCCTGCACGACGCGGCTGAAGATGAGCAGGCCAACGCCCTGCGAGAACCCGGCGAGCAGCGAGCCGACGACGAACATGGCCAGGGAGAGCTGCAGGAGCAGCTTCTTGTTGTAGAGGTCCGAGAGCTTGCCCCACAGGGGGACGGTCGCCGTCATGGCGAGCAGTTCGGAGGTGACGACCCAGGTGTAGGAGGACTGGCTGGCGCCGAGGTCGGCGATGATGCGCGGGAGTGCGTTGGCCACGACCGTGCCGGCCAGGATGGCGACGAACATGCCGGCCATCAGCCCGGACATGGCCTGGAGTATCTGTTTGTTGCTCATGGCGGTGGGCGCCTGCTCGGGCGCCGCTGCTGTGCTCAAGATGTCCCTCTTGGAATTGGAAGTCGGTCCGCTGGTCGGGCAGAACGGGCAGAAGCAGAAGTCAGGGGTGCTGCGGGCTCAGGAATCCGCTGCAGGCGCGGCCAGACCTGCGGCCAGGTGCGCGAACGTGAGGCAGAAGACGTCGACGAAGGCGGCGTCCGTGGTCCGCGCGCACCAGTCCTCGATGGCGACCCGGACGGCGGTCGTGGAGGCCGCGGCGACCAGCCGGGGGTAGAGACCGACCGCCTCGCCCGGCGCTGATCCGAGCCGTTCGGCGATCGCCTGCGCCAGCTCCGACTCCTCGGCCATGTGGGCCCCCAGGCCGCGGACGAGGAGGTGCGGCGAGCGCTGGAAGACCTTGGCCCGCAGGCTCCAGATTTCGTGGCGCTCCTCGATGTCCACCAGCTCGGCGGCGAACGCCTCTCGCAGCACGTCCAGGACGGGCACGTCGGCGCGTGCCTGGCGCACGGCGCGCCGGATCCGCTCGCCGACCTCCTCGTCGATCATGAGGAAGGCGTCGTCGTGGCTGTCGAAGTAGTTGAAGAAGGTGCGCGGCGAGACGCCCGCCGCGCTGCTGATCGCCTCGACGGTCACGTTCTCCGCGCCGTGCTCGGCGGCCAGTCGCACCGCGGCATCGGCCAACGCCGCCCGCGTGGCGCGCTTTTTGCGCTCGCGGAGTCCGGGCGCGGCGTCTTTGCTCATCACATCTTGCAGAGTACGCAAAGATGCAGAGCATGCAAAATTAACGCCCACCACTCCCCGACCGGCGCCCGCAATCCACTTGACGCCACCCGCTGTTCGCCGACCACCTCAATGAGTTAGGTTAGGCATACCTAAGTAGAGCTTGGGTCTCTTCACTGGGTCTCTTCAACGGCATGGAGCATTTGGATGCGCCCACACAGCACCCGCGGCACGCAGCCGACCCCCGCCGAACGCGTGCACGCGATCCTGCACGCGGCGCAGTCGATGACAGTGATCAGCGACGGGTCCCACACCGAGATCCACCGGCTCGACGGCGCGGGTGCGGGGCACATCCACCTGCACGCCCCGGGCCAGGAAAGCCCGTCCTCCCCGGCTGAACGCCGTCCGGTCCGCCTGGAGTTCACCGACATCGCGCCCACCGCCGTACGTGATCGCCTGCGCGCCCGCGTCACCGTCACCGGACTCCTCGCGGCCCCCTACAGCCACGAGTCGCCCGAGAGCACCTGCATGGAGTTCGGCCAGGCGCTCCTCAAGGACGATCAGGGCCGCCACTTCGTCTCCCTGGACCAGCTCTGCGCGGTCACCCCGGACCCGGTCACGGGCAGCGAAGCGGACATGCTGACCCACCTCGTGGACAGCCACCAAGAGCTCGTCCCTCTCCTGGTCCGCCTCGTCCAACCACGCCCGGCCAAGGGCATGCTGCGCGCGATCCCGCTGGCCCTGGACCGCTATGGCGTGACACTGCGCCTGGAGTACCCCGTCACTCACGCTGACGTCCGGCTGCCGTTCGCCACACCCCTCAGCAACATCGACCAGGCAGGCACGCAGATCCGCGGTCTCCTGGCCGCGGCCCGCCGCGCCTCCCACCGGGGCCGCCTGATCGTCTGACCGCCTTGTCGCCCTGCCGCCCTGCCGCCCCACGGCAAGTCGAAGCACGGCTCCCGGAATACGCCGCTCCGCAAGGGAGTTCAGGAGGTGCCCCTTGCACAGCACCGGCGTGCATACCTTGCGTCAGCTTCCCGGGGCAATCTAAGGATCGGTGAGCAGCTCCCGCTGCCTGCGGGCTTGGTCGAGAAG
>NZ_JBNNJZ010000388.1:0-7840 GCF_050270335.1 Streptomyces sp. NPDC059900 | reverse complement strand
AACCCGCTGCCGCGGCCGATGGGCACACGTGGGCTGCGGCGGGGCGCGGCGTAGCGGGGAGCGGGGGCCCACCCCGATAGGGCCGGCCACACACCCCCGCGGCCCCCCCGTGTCCAGGCCCAGGGGGGCGCCGCTGCTGGGGGAAGCACCTGCGCGATGTACAACGACGGGGGATCGCGTCAGGCGCTGCGGGGGGTGGCTGTGATGGCTCTTGTAGTGCTCGGGCTCTGCTGGTCCTGCTTCTCACCGGGCCGGCCGGGGTCTCCGACGAGCTGGTGGTCACGACGGTCGAGATTGACGAAGACCATCCCGTACCGAATGGCACACCGCACGGGCTGCGGGGCGCCTCGCGGCTTGCGGAGGCACCGGTAGGCCCGGATCTCCTCCTCTTCGTCACGGGTGACGACCACGGGCTCACCGAGAAGCGTGACCATCAGCGAGTCGCCTGCGTGGGGTATCGCGGTGGCGAGATCGATGAAGTGCCAACCGGAGCGGTAGGCGGTGGCCATTTCACGTCGGAAGGTGCGGTCGTCGGGGGGAGTACTCATGACGCGACACCCTCAGCACCAGGCAGGACATTCCAAGAGACATCCCCCTGGGCGGCCTGCGTTGCGACACCCTTCCCCGAGGCACCCCCCGGGGAGTTCCAGGAAACGTCACCCGCAGTTGCAAGGGTGAACGCCGCGGCGGCGACGGTCATGACTAGCGCCGAGCGAAGCATTCTCGTGAACATCGTCAGCTTCGTCCTCACTTGGTAGGTCCTATCCCCCGGCTCCAGAAAGACGATGTCTTAATCCAGCACGTCGAGGCCACAGGATCGATGCATCATGTTCCTGTACGTACAGGACCCTGGGGGGTGGAGAATTGCTCACAACAAGCACGAAACCGACACATCCCCACCCCATCACTGAGCTCTGCGATGAGGGGGCACGTCTCTACGCAAGCGCCCTGAGTGCTGGACGCATCGCCCGGGCGGAGATCGAACCCGCCCCTTGCTTGGTCGAATTCGCGTTGTTGCACCCGGATCCGGACGACGCGAACTGGCTCCGTCCCGTACCGCCGTCCGCCATCCTCACGCAGCGCCTTCACCCCATCGAGCGTGAGATCCGGGACCGCAGACAGCTCACCATCGAACTAACCGATGTGTTTGAGCCTTTCATGAACATCAGTTCACAACCGTCGATGGCCACCCACGCGATCACGGTCCTCGAAGGTTTGGCGAGTATCAACGCCACACTGGACGCGGCGACGGCCGCGTGCAAGGAGGAAATACTCACCATCCAGCCCGGCGGCGTGCGCGGGGGCGACATGCTCTCCCAGTCCCTGGAACGCGTACGGGAGCCGCTGGACCGAGGCGTGCGCATGCGAACGCTGTACCAGCACACGGTGCGCCACGGCCCCGGTGTCTTCGCCTACCTCGAGCAGCTCGACCCCCGCCAGATCCAGGTCAGGACGCTGGAGGAACTCATCGATCGAATGATCATCTTCGATCGGGCCACAGCCGTCATCCCCGCCCGCCGTGACCGGCAGGTAGCCCTTGAGCTCCGTCATCCGGGCCTCGTCGCGTACCTTGCCTCCGTCTTCGACCAGTTCTGGGCGCAGGCGACCCCTCTGAGCGAGGAAACGCCGTACAGCCCGGCGCACAACGGCATCACCGGCGTCCAACGCACCATCGCCAAGCTCCTCATCGATGGCCACGTCGACGAGGCGATCGCCCGCCGCCTCGGCATGAACGTCCGTACGTGCCGCGCCCACATCGCCAAGATCGCCGCCGCCCTCGGCAGCGGAAGCCGTGCTCAGCTCGGCTATCTGATAGCCCAGTCCGGCATCCTCGACCAAGATCGCCCCCAATGACGGCAGAGTCCCACTTCCACGGCCCGGACGAGCTGTGCGACGCGGGGACCCAGCTGTACGTGCGCGCGCTTCGGGAGAAACAGGTGGCGCGCGACGACGCACGAGCAGCGCCGTGCCTGGTCGACTTCGGCCTCCTGTACGAGGACGCGGAAAACACCCGGTGGCTGAAACCGAGAGCCCCCGCCGTGGCTCTGCCCCGTCTCCTCGCTGCCATCAGCGAACGCATCGCTGATCAACGCCGCCATGAGGCCCGACTGGCCGCGGTGTTCGAACCGCTCATGGAGCTCGGGACAGGCGCCGCCCATGGTCCCGCCACGAGCACCTCCGCCGTCACCGTGTTGAGGGGCATCCCACGGATCAACGAAGTCATCGACCAGGCAGGAAGACAGAGCTCGGAAGAAGTTCTCACTATCCAGCCCGGTGGTGCCCGTCCGGCCGAAGTATTGGCTGATGCACTCCCACTTGAGCAGTCGCTGCTCTCACGAGGGGCGCGGATGCGGACCCTCTACCAGCACACGAACCGACATGACCTGGCGGCCCTCGCTCACTTCGAACAACTCGTCGGCGATGTCGAAGTGCGCACTCTGGACGAGGTGACAGAACGACTGTTCCTCTTCGACCGCACCGTTGCGTTCATTCCGGCCAGCGCGGACCGCTCCATCGCGCTGGAACTGCGCCATCCCGCCATCATCGAGTTCCTCGTCACCGCCTTCTACCGCCAATGGCGCCTTGCGACGCCCATGTTCCCGCATGCGGCGCCGCAGCCCGCGAAGGCCGGCGTCACCGCCCGCCAGCACGCCATAGCCGGCCTGCTGGTCGAAGGTCTCACCGACACCGAGATCGCCGCCCGACTCGGCCTGAATGTCCGCACGGCCCGCGTCCACATCGCCAAACTCGCCACCACCCTCGGCAGTGAAAGCCGCGCACAGCTGGGCTATCTCATAGGCCAGTCCGGAATCCTGAACCGCGATACATGAGAACGAGACCGGAAAATCATCAGAGGGGGAGTGCGCATGACTTCGGGGCACGTACCCCACACCATTGAACAGCTCTGTGAGCCCGGCCTGGCCGTCTACGCCCGCACCTTGCGTGAGGGCCGTATCAGCAGCGCGGAAGCCGAACAGACACCATGCTTGATCGATTTCGGCCTACTGCACCCTGACCCGGACGACATGCGGTGGCTGCACCCCACTGCCCCCGCCGCCGCCCTCCCCCGCCTGCTCCGTACCTTCGAGGACCGCGTCGAGGAGCAGCAGCAGCTAGGGACTCGCCTCGCCTCGGCGTTCGAGCCCTTCGTCGCCCTGGACGCAGGGGCCGACGCCGCCGGCGACACGGCCCCCATCATCGTCCTCGATGGTCTGGAACGCATCAATGCGGCCATCGACCGGGCCATGCGCGACAGCACCGAGGAGTTCCTGGCCATCCAGCCGGGCGGTACCCGCCCGCCGGAGACCTTGGCAGAGGCGTTCCCCCGGGACCAGGCAATGCTCAGCCGGGGTTGCCGGATGCGCACGCTCTACCAGCACACAACACGCCACGCCATGCCCGTAGTCGGCTACTTCGAGCAACTCGACGGCGACGCCGAAGCCCGCACCCTCGACGAAGTCACCGAGCGACTCTTCGTCTTCGACCGAACAGTGGCCTTCATCCCGGCCAGCGAGGACCGCAGCGTGGCCCTCGAACTGCGCCACCCGGCCCTCATCGAGTACTTCGCCACCACGTTCTGGCGGCTGTGGCGACTGGCGACCCCCATGTGGCCCCAGACCGCCCTCCAGCCCTCGGAAAACGGAATCACGCCCCGTCAGCGCGCCATAGCCACTCTCCTCGTCGAGGGCCTGACCGACGCCGAGATCGCTTCCCGACTCGGCATGAACATCCGCACGGCCCGAGTCCACATCGCGAAACTCGCCTCCACCCTCGGCAGCCGGAGCCGGGCCCAACTCGGCTTTGCCATAAGCCGGTCCGGAATCCTGTCTGCGTCCTGAAGCAGCGGGCCAGCTCCCTCGATGCACGAAGAGAGCTTCTTGCACCTTTTGTCCCCACCTCAGCGAGGTGCACTGCAACAAGATGACGCTAGCGGCACGCCCCTGGGCCACCCCAAAGTGAACGTCGGCGGCGCAAGCCCGGTTAGGGCAATCCGCCGACGATCGGTCCTGTCGGACGGCCTGGGGGGCTCCTTTGCTCTCTCAGCGTCATATCCCCAGGGGGGGAAATGGAAAAGGCTTCTCTCGTAAACCGAATTACAGCCACCAAGGCCGCGAAGGGTTTTGTCGTGGCGGCGTTAACCGCCACGACTATCGGGCTCACGGCTCCGATATCGAGCGCCTCGCACGAGAGCTCGTGGGCTGACGGATGCCGGGGCTACTGGTACTCGACATCGGGCCACGGTTACTGCAAGAAGGCCAACACGTGGTACAGCAGCGGGTGGTACACGGACTACAACTGCAACAACGAGGTCGACACGCAGCACTACGACACGTTGGAGAACAAATTTAAAGGCAAGTACGACACTTCCGAGTGCACGTTCAAGATAAACAAGACGGACGTCCACAAGTAGCAGTTCACCAGCGCTTCGGTGGGCCCACCATTCCGGTGGGCCCACCCCACATTCTCGGGAAGCCACCTATGCCAACTCACCCCGTCGTCCGGCTGACGGCCCTCACGCAGGGATACGGCAACCGACGCATCATCGAGGGGCTCGACCTGGACATCCAGCCGGGTGTCACCGGGTTGCTGGGGCCCAACGGAGCGGGCAAGACCACCCTGTTCCGTACCCTCGCCACGATCGCGCCACCGCAGAGCGGGGGGCTTGAGCTCTTCGGGAAAGCCGTCACCGGCGAGCGGGACGTCCGGCGAGTCCGGCCCCGAATCGGCTACCTGCCGCAGGACTTCGGCTATTACCCGGCCTTCTCCCTCACGGATTTCGTCCGCTACTGCGCCTGGTTACGTGAAGTTCCCTCCAAGGAGGCCACCTCGGCGACGGCGGAGGCACTGGCTGCCGTCGGGCTCGCCGACCGGGCCCGCGAGCGCATGAAGTCCCTCTCCGGCGGCATGCTCCGCCGCGCCGGTATCGCCGCGGCCATCGTCGGTTCACCCTCCCTGCTCCTCCTCGACGAGCCCACCGTCGGCCTCGACCCCGCGCAGCGTCTCGACTTCCGTGAACTCATACGTTCCCTCGCCCGCGGTGGGGCCGCCGTCGTGCTCAGTACGCACCTGGTGGAAGACGTGGGCGCCGCCTGCGACACCGTCCTCGTGCTCAACGACGGCCGACTGGTCCACAGCGGTACGCCACAGGAGCTCGCGGCACTGTCCACACCGGCGGCTCCGGGAGACAGTCCGCTGGAGCGCGGCTACATGACGGTGCTGGGCAGCCGTGGATCGACCGAGGAAGCCGCATGCTGAACGCCTACCGCATCGAGCTGCGCCGCTCACCCCTGCTCACCGCCTTCCCCGTGATGATCGCCGCGGATCTGCTGGTGCTCTTCGGGCGCTCCCGGTACTGGATCGGCGTCTGGCCCGAGGCCAGCGTCGCGGCACAGGTCGTCACGCTCTTCCTGGGGCCCGTCCTCGCCGGTGTCTCCGCCTGGCAGGCCGGACGCGCCTCGCGGGCGGGAATGCCCGAGTTCCTTCTCGGCGCCGCCCGGCCGGGCTGGCAGATCGAGACCGTGCGGCTCGCCGCCACCCTCACGCTCGGCTTCCTCGCGTACGCCATCGGGTGCCTCACCGCCGTGGCCGTCTCGTTCGGTGACGCGGGGCCGGGGTTCCTCTGGCCGTCCTACCTGCTGCTCGGCGCCTCGACCCTCATCATTTTCGCGTCCGTGGGACATCTGGCCGGCCGCTGGTGGCCCTCGGCGGCATTCACACCCGTCGTCTGCGCACTGGGCTGCTTCATCAGCCTGTTGGCGCTGCCCTTCGAGTTCAACGTCCTTGCAGGGCCCCCGGACACTCACCTGCGCCCGCTGCCGGTCGCCCTCCGCCTGCTGTTCGCGCTCGCTCTCGCGGTACTGGCGGTGACTGCGCCGCCGATGAGGAGGAGAGCCGAGCGCCGGATGCCCCACCGGAAGCCCTCCCGCTCTGTCCGCGCCGTCGCCGTCGTGTCGGTGGCCTGTTCCCTCACCGCGCTGGCCGCGGCCTCGGCCGCCGGTGAACTGCGCGTGGAACGCCCGGCCTCGGCGGCCGAGCCGCTGTGCGACCGTGCCGACAAGAGCGCCCCGCGGGTGTGTGTCTGGCCCGAGCACCGGAAGTATCTGCCGGAGCTGACGCGGATGGCCCAGCGCCTCGACCGGGCCGAGCAGACCTGGATCAAGACTCCTGCCGTGTTCTACGAGTTCGGGCTCCGCCGAACCGATCTGGGAGACCGCGGCTTCGACATCGCCGAAGGGCACGTACGGACCGCGGCGATCGCCATGTCCGACCAGGTGTTCACCGAGTCGATCGGCGACTGCAGTCCGCCCGAGGACGAACGCCGTGCCTGGCAGTCCATGGACAACATCGCCCTGTGGCTCGAGTACGAGGCCGTGGGGCAGGACCCCGCCGTCGCCGACGAGGGCCTCCACATGGAAGGAGTCGACACCGCCCAGCGCGAGGCGACCAAGGCCGCGCGGATGCCGTCGGCCCAGCAGCGGAAGTGGGTCGAGCGGGAGCGCGGCAACGTCCTTCGTGAGCGTTCATGGTGCGAGCCTGATGACTGGCACTGATCTGCTCCGCTACGCACGGGTCCACAGGGGTACGGCAGTCCTCCTCGGCACCGCGGTCGTCGCCCTGCTGTCCGCGCTCTTCGGCGGTGCCGACATCGCGCTTCCCTCCATCGGCAGCGGTGGAGCCACCACAGGCGTGCCCTACCGGCAGGAGCTTCCGCTGCTGACGGCGGTCTTCCTCTCCGCCTCGCTCGACGGCGCCATGTCGGCACACGACGCGATGGGCGCAGCCGCGATGCACCGCTTGCGCGCCGTGTACTGCACGGCACTGACCTTGACGGTCTGCGCCTTCTCGTTCGGCACGGAAGCCCTGGCGGGCGGTCCTGACGAAGGAATCGTCTTCGTCCGGTCCGTGCTGATCTGGCTGGGCCTCGCCCTCGTGTCCACCGTCGTACTGGGGAAGCAACTCGGCTGGGCCATCCCCCTGGCCTCGGTCCTCTTCCTGGTCTGGTACCCCGGCAACTGGTGGGACTGGACCGCCAATCCGGCCGCCGACCCCTTCAGCTGGGCTGCCGCAGCCATCGCCCTGCTCCTCGGAGTCACGGCGACCGCGGCGACTCCCTGGCGGAGAAGGACCTTCCTCCACAGGGCCACGTCCCCTGCCCGCCCCCGGCGGGCCTAGGCGTCGGCGGTTTCCGTCCAGCGGCGGAGCAGTTCCTCGCGCTTGGCCGCCCCCGGCGACCCGCCCTCGTGGGACCTGCCCCACTCCGCCATCGCCGCCAGCGTGGTCCACAGGGTGCCCGCGCCCTCCGTGAGGCGGGACAGGAGGGTCAGGGACAGGTCGCGCTCCGTCTCGGAGTAGCCCGACGCCGCTGCCGTGTACACCGTCAGGTCCGTCTCGCCCTCGGCGGCGTCCGTCACCCGCAGTGTCATCGTCGGGGCCTCGTCGCCCCCGCCGAGGCCCAGCGCGAGCACCGCGTCCACCAGAACGCCCGCATGGCGCTTCAGGGACCTGAGCGGGACGTCCTCCGCCGTCAGTGCACGCACGTCCTCCCAGGGCCACAGGCCCTCCTGCTTGTCGCCCAGGGCCACCACGCCCTCCGGCGTCAGCCGTACCCCCGCCGCCAGGCCGGACGGCTTCGCGCCCACGTATACGTCGCCTTCGGCGATCCAGAACAGGCCCACCATGGCCATCCGCAGCTCAACTCCCCCAGTGCACAGCACACAAAAACGTGAGTGGGGGGCGGGGGGCGGGGGGGGGGGGCCGGCCCCCCCCCCCCAAAAATAATATCTAATGCGGCGGTGTGGTATAAACAAAAACCACCCCCCCCGACGGTTTGAGAAGGCGG
>NZ_JBNNJZ010000387.1:0-7854 GCF_050270335.1 Streptomyces sp. NPDC059900 | reverse complement strand
CCGCCCGTGTTTGCCCGGCACGCGCGGGCGACGGGACGCGAGGGCGGCCCCACGCACCGCCTTCTGAAGTAGCGGGGCCCCGGCGCCCGGTGCAGCATCGGAGGCATGGTCACTCGGCTCCGGGCGCTCGCCGCACAGTGGACGGCCGTCGTGCCGGTCCTCGCCGTCGTGCTGCTCGCCCTCACCTGGGGGCGCGGTCTGCCGGGCGTGGTCGTCGCCCTGGTGACGCTCGTGCTCGCCGGGGCGGTGCTCGCCGCCGTGCACCACGCCGAGGTGATCGCGCACCGCGTCGGTGAACCCTTCGGCTCGCTCGTCCTCGCGGTCGCCGTGACGATCATCGAGGTCGCGCTGATCGTCACGCTCATGGCGGACGGCGGCGACAAGAGCGCGACGCTGGCCCGCGACACCGTGTTCGCCGCCGTGATGATCACCTGCAACGGCATCGTCGGGCTCTGTCTGCTCGTGGGCGCGCTGCGGCACCGCATCGCCGTCTTCAACCCCGAGGGCACCGGCGCCGCCCTCGCGACCGTCGCCACGCTCGCCGCCCTCAGCCTGGTCCTGCCGACGTTCACCACGAGCAAGCCGGGTCCTGAGTTCTCCACGGCGCAGCTCACCTTCGCCGCGATCGCCTCACTCGTCCTGTACGGGCTCTTCGTGGCGACCCAGACCGTCCGGCACCGCGAGTACTTCCTGCCGATCACACGCAAGGGCGAGGTGATCGACTCCGAGCACGACGAGGGGCCCTCCACCCGGGCCGCCCTGATCAGCTTGGCCCTGCTGGCCCTCGCCCTGGTCGGCGTGGTCGGCCTCGCCAAAGGGGTCTCGCCGACCATCGAGTCCGCCGTGGAGAACGCGGGCATGCCGCACGCCGTGGTCGGCGTGATCATCGCGCTGCTCGTGCTGCTCCCGGAGACCATCGCCGCTCTGCGCGCCACCCGCCGCGACCGGGTGCAGACCAGCCTGAACCTTGCCCTGGGGTCCGCGATGGCCAGCATCGGCCTGACCATTCCGGCCGTCGCGGTCGCCTCGGTCTGGCTCTCCGGGCCGCTGGTGCTCGGCCTCGGCCCGACCCACATGGTGCTGCTCGCGCTGACCGTGATCGTCGGCACGCTCACCGTCGTGCCGGGGCGCGCCACCCTGTTGCAGGGCGGGGTCCACCTGGTGCTCTTCGCGGCTTATCTGGAGCTCGCGGTCACGCCGTGACGGGGGCCGGCTCCGGGACGGGACGCGTCTCGGGCAGCAGCGCGAAGCAGCCCAGGCTCAGCAGGGCCACGGCCGTCAGATAGGCGGCCACGCCCCACGGCGTCCCCTCGCCGTGCGCCACCGCCGTCGCCACGATCGGGGTGAGCGCGCCGCCGAGGACCCCGCCCAGGTTGTAGCCCACCGCGGCGCCTGTGCAGCGCACCCGCGGCTCGTACAGCTCGGGCAGATACGCGGCGATCACGGCGAACATCGTGATGAACGCGAGCATCGCCACCAGGAAGCCGAGGAACATCAGCAGCGGCTCGCCGGTCGCGAGCAGCGCGATCATCGGGAACATCCAGAGCGCGCAGAGCGCACACCCGAGCAGGCACAGGGGCCGCCGTCCGTACCGGTCGCCGAGCAGCGCGGCCACGGGGGTCAGCGCGCCCTTCACCACGACGGCCACCATGATGCAGGCGAGCATGACCGTACGGCTCACGTCGAGCTCTTCCACCGCGTAGGCCAGGGACCACGTCGTCACGGCGTAGAACACGGCGTATCCGACGGCGAGCGCGCCCGCGGTGAGCAGGACGAGCCGCCAGTGGTCGCGCACCACTTCGACGAGCGGCACGCGCGCGTGCTCCCGCAGTCGCAGGAAGCTCGGGCTCTCCGGGAGCGACGTGCGCAGGGCGAGCCCGGCCGCCGCGAGCAGGCCCGCCGCCCAGAACGGAACGCGCCATCCCCAGGAGGTGAACTGCGCGTCGCTGAGGGTCGCCGAGAGCGCCAGCATGATCCCGTTGGCAAGCAGAAAACCGAGCGAGGGCCCCATCTGCGGGAAGCTCGACCACAGCCCGCGCCGCTCGGCGGGCGCGTGCTCGGCGGTAAGCAGCACCGCCCCGCCCCACTCCCCGCCGAGCCCGAGCCCTTGCAGGAACCGCAGCACGAGGAGCAGCACCGGAGCGGCCGTCCCGATCGAGCCGTACGTGGGCACGCAGCCGACGGCGACCGTGGCGAGGCCCGTCAGAAGCAGCGAGCCGACGAGTACGGGGCGCCGCCCGCGCCGGTCACCGATGTGCCCGAAGAGGACGGACCCCAGGGGGCGCGCCACGAAGCCCACTCCGAATGTCGCGAAGGCGGCGAGAGTTCCCGCGAGCGGCGAGAACGTCGGAAAGAACAGGGGCCCCAGGACGAGGGCGGCGGCCGTCCCGTAGATGAAGAAGTCGTAGAACTCGATGGCGGTCCCGGCGAGCGAGGCGGCCGCGAGCCGGGGCAGGGAGGGAGCGCCGCCGGTACCGGCGGCGTCGGCAGTACCAGCAGGACGGGCAGGGGAGTGGATCTTGCGCATGCCGCGTCAACTACCCGCTGTGACGGCCGGTTACGGGGGCGTGCGGGGGCGTGGGGGGCTTCCTCAGTACGCTGACGGCATGACGCGCACTCTTGCCAACGCCCCGATCATGATCCTGAACGGCCCCAATCTGAACCTGCTCGGCCAGCGCCAGCCCGAGATCTACGGCTCCGACACCCTCGCCGACGTCGAGGCGCTGTGCGCCAAGGCGGCAGCGGCGCACGGCGGCACCGTGGACCTGCGCCAGAGCAACCACGAGGGGCAGTTGGTGGACTGGATCCACGAGGCGCGCGAGCACCACGCGGGCATCGTCATCAACCCCGCCGCCTACTCGCACACGTCGGTCGCGATTCTGGACGCGCTCAACACCTGTGACGGAATGCCGGTGGTGGAGGTCCACATCTCGAACATCCATCAGCGCGAGGCCTTCCGGCACCACAGTTACGTCTCCCAGCGCGCCGACGGCGTCATCGCGGGGTGCGGTGTGCAGGGGTACGCGTTCGCGGTGGAGCGGGTGGCGGCGCTGGTCGGCGGGGCCTGAGCCCGGCCCGCGCCGACCGGCGCCTGCGGGTCACCAGCCCCGCTGACGCCACTCGTCCAGGTGCGGGCGCTCGGTGCCGAGGGTCGTGTCGTTCCCGTGGCCCGGATAGACCCAGGTCTCGTCGGGCAGCGCGCCGAAGATCTTCGTCTCGACGTCGTGCAGCAGGCTCGCGAAGGCCTGCGGGTCCTGGTGGGTGTTGCCGATGCCGCCGGGGAAGAGGCAGTCGCCGGTGAAGACGTGCGGGTGGCCGTGCGGGTCGTCGTACACCAGGGCGATCGAGCCCGGCGTGTGGCCCACCAGGTGGCGGGCGGTGAGGGTGACGTGCCCGACGTTCACGGTGTCACCGTCCGTGAGCGGGATGTCCGTGGGCACCGGGATGCCCGCCGTGTCCTCGCGGCCCGCGTAGGTCCGGGCGCCGGTCGCCGCGACGACCTCGGAGAGTGCCTGCCAGTGGTCGCCGTGCTGATGGGTGGTGACGACGGACGTGATGCCGTCGTCACCGATCAGCGTGAGCAGCGTGCGGGCGTCGTTCGCCGCGTCGATCAGGAGCTGCTCGTCCGTGGCGCGGCAGCGCAGCAGATAGGCGTTGTTGTCCATCGGGCCGACGGCGACCTTCGAGATCATCAGGTCCTGCAACTCGTGCACGTCCGCACCGCCGCCGACCTTCACTGCTCCGCTGTACGTCATGCGGTTCAGCCTATAGCGGGGGCAGGGAGGGCAGGAGGCCGCCTTCGGCCGTCAGCGCGGAGCCGTCACGGCGGCCGGCGAGCCAGCCGACCACGTCGGCCGCGGGGCCGGAGACAGTGACCCGGGGATCGCCGTCCCGGCCGGTGCTCCACGCGTGCGTGCCGTCCGTGACGCGGGTCGGCGGCACATCCGGATTCCCGGAGAACCGTGCCGCCAGGAATGCGATCTCCCGCTGCACGAACTCCTCGGGCAGATCCTCGAGCTCGTACCCGATGCCCAGGTCGACATGGTGCAGCTCGGCCTCGACCCACCGCCGGAACGGCACCCGCGACGCGGAGTCCGTCACTCCGTTCCGCATCGTGATCGTGCGGCTCCAGTCGGCCGGGACGGCGGCCTGGGCCTCGAAGCGGTCCGCGGACTCGCGTACGTCGAGAAGCTGCTCGGCCAGCGGCCGGGGCGCGTCCCGCTCGATGTCCGCGTCCCGTGCCTCCCCGCTCACATACATGGGCCGTCCGGCGAGAACATTGACGAGCGCGTCCGCGTTACGGGCGACGTGGGCGAGGACGTGACCGCGGGTCCAGCCCGGCAGCCGTGACGGCTCGGCGGTCGAATCGTTGTTCAGTTTCGCGGCTGCGTCGAGCAGCCGGTCGGTCGCGTCACGTACAGACGCCAGGTCGCGCACATGATCAATCATGCGCCCGACGATAGTCGCGCCACACGTTCGGGTGAAGGTGTCAGAGCGCCACCGCAAATCGAATGCACGTGCTATATGGTCGGGTGCGGCATCGGGCATTCTTGAAGGTCCGGCTTTGTTATCAACCAGGGCATCCGCCCCGGCGTTGTCAGTGGCTCGCCCTAGTCTGTTTGCGACGGGGGTCCCGCCCCTGTCACTTCTCTCAAGAAAGGTGCGGACCGGCGTGGCCGACCGTCTCATCGTCCGTGGCGCGCGCGAGCACAATCTCAAGAACGTCTCGCTCGACCTCCCGCGCGACTCCCTCATCGTCTTCACCGGGCTCTCCGGGTCGGGCAAGTCCTCGCTCGCGTTCGACACGATCTTCGCCGAGGGCCAGCGGCGGTACGTGGAGTCGCTTTCCTCGTACGCCCGGCAGTTCCTCGGCCAGATGGACAAGCCGGACGTCGACTTCATCGAGGGCCTCTCGCCCGCGGTCTCCATCGACCAGAAGTCGACCTCGCGCAACCCGCGCTCCACGGTCGGCACCATCACCGAGGTCTACGACTACCTCCGCCTGCTCTTCGCGCGCATCGGCAAGCCGCACTGCCCCGAGTGCGCGCGGCCCATCTCCCGGCAGTCGCCGCAGGCCATCGTCGACAAGGTCCTCGACCTGCCCGAGGGCAGCCGCTTCCAGGTCCTCTCGCCGCTGGTGCGCGAGCGCAAGGGCGAGTTCGTCGACCTCTTCGCCGACCTCCAGACCAAGGGGTACAGCCGTGCCCGGGTCGACGGCACGACGATCCAGCTCTCCGAGCCGCCCGCGCTGAAGAAGCAGGAGAAGCACACCATCGAGGTGGTCATCGACCGCCTCACGGTGAAGGAGTCCGCCAAGCGCCGCCTGACCGACTCCGTGGAGACCGCGCTCGGCCTCGCCGGGGGCATGGTCGTGCTCGACTTCGTCGACCTCCCCGAGGACGACCCCGAGCGCGAGCGGATGTACTCGGAGCACCTGTACTGCCCGTACGACGACCTGTCCTTCGAAGAGCTCGAGCCCCGCTCCTTCTCCTTCAACTCGCCCTTCGGCGCCTGCCCGGACTGCTCCGGCATCGGCACGCGCATGGAGGTCGACCCCGAGCTGATCGTCCCGGACGAGGACAAGTCGCTCGACGAGGGCGCCATCCACCCGTGGTCGCACGGCCACACCAAGGACTACTTCGCGCGGCTTGTCGGCGCGCTCGCCGACGCCCTCGGCTTCTCCACCGACATGCCCTGGGCCGGACTCCCGCAGCGCGCCAAGAAGGCCCTCCTGAACGGCCACAAGACGCAGATCGAGGTCCGCTACAGGAACCGGTACGGCCGCGAGCGGCGCTACACCACCGCCTTCGAAGGCGCCGTCCCCTTCGTCAAGCGCCGCCACAGCGAGGCCGAGAGCGACTCCAGCCGCGAGCGCTTCGAGGGCTACATGCGCGAGGTGCCCTGCCCCACCTGTGAGGGCACGCGCCTGAAGCCCATCGTCCTCGCCGTCACGGTCATGGGCCGGTCCATCGCCGAGGTCTCGGCGATGTCGATCAGCGACTGCGCCGACTTCCTCGCCCAGCTGAAGCTGGGCGCCCGCGACAAGAAGATCGCCGAGCGCGTCCTGAAGGAGGTCAACGAACGGCTGAAGTTCCTGGTCGACGTCGGCCTGGACTACCTCTCGCTGAACCGCGCGGCCGGCACCCTCTCCGGAGGCGAGGCCCAGCGCATCCGCCTGGCCACCCAGATCGGCTCGGGCCTCGTCGGCGTCCTGTACGTCCTGGACGAGCCGTCCATCGGCCTGCACCAGCGCGACAACCACCGCCTGATCGAGACCCTCGTGCGCCTGCGCGACATGGGCAACACGCTCATCGTCGTCGAGCACGACGAGGACACCATCAAGGTCGCCGACTGGGTCGTCGACATCGGCCCCGGCGCGGGCGAGCACGGCGGCAAGGTCGTGCACAGCGGCTCCATGAAGGAGCTCCTGGCCAACGACAAGTCGATCACCGGTCAGTACCTCGCGGGCAAGAGGTCCATCCCGGTGCCCGACCTGCGCCGCCCCGCGGACCCCTCCCGCAGGCTGACGGTGCACGGCGCCCGGGAGAACAACCTCCAGGACATCGACGTCTCCTTCCCGCTCGGTGTCCTCACCGCGGTCACCGGTGTCTCGGGCTCCGGCAAGTCGACGCTGGTCAACGACATCCTCTACACGCACCTGGCCCGCGAGCTGAACGGCGCCAAGTCCGTCCCGGGCCGGCACACGCGCGTGCAGGGCGACGACCTCGTCGACAAGGTCGTGCACGTGGACCAGTCGCCCATCGGCCGCACGCCGCGGTCGAACCCCGCGACGTACACCGGAGTCTTCGACCACGTCCGCAGGCTGTTCGCGGAGACGATGGAGGCGAAGGTCCGCGGCTATCTCCCCGGCCGCTTCTCCTTCAACGTCAAGGGCGGTCGCTGCGAGAACTGCTCCGGTGACGGCACCATCAAGATCGAGATGAACTTCCTCCCGGATGTGTACGTCCCCTGCGAGGTCTGCCACGGGGCGCGCTACAACCGCGAGACGCTGGACGTCCACTACAAGGGCAAGTCCATCGCCGAGGTCCTGGACATGCCGATCGAGGAGGCGCTCGACTTCTTCGAGGCGGTGCCGGCCATCTCCCGCCACCTGCGCACGCTCAACGACGTGGGCCTCGGGTACGTCCGGCTCGGCCAGCCCGCGCCGACGCTCTCCGGCGGTGAGGCCCAGCGCGTGAAGCTGGCCTCCGAGCTCCAGAAGCGCTCGACGGGCCGGACCGTCTATGTCCTCGACGAGCCGACCACCGGTCTGCACTTCGAGGACATCAGCAAGCTGATCACGGTCCTGTCCGGCCTGGTCGACAAGGGCAACACGGTCATCGTCATCGAGCACAACCTCGACGTCATCAAGACCGCGGACTGGGTCGTCGACATGGGCCCCGAGGGCGGCAACGGCGGCGGTCTCGTCGTCGCCGAGGGCACGCCCGAGGAGGTCGCGGGGGTCCCGACGAGCCACACCGGCAAGTTCCTGCGGGACATCCTGGCGGCTGACCGGATCAGCGACGGGTCCTCGCAGGGGCGTAAGCGGGCGGTCTCCGCGGCGGTGAAGAAGCCGGCGGCGGCTAAGGCCCCAGCCAAGAAGGCCCCCGCCAAGAAGACCGCGGCCAAGACGACCACTGCCAAGAAGGCTGCTCCGAAGAAGGTGGCCAAGGCCCGTAAAAGCTGACGGGTAGCCGTTTGCCTCTGCGGGTGCGTCGTGGCCGGTCGCGCAGTTCCCCGCGCCCCTTCGGGGGCGTTCGAACGGGCCGCGGGGCCACGGGTTTACCCCAGTGCCCCCGCCCCCGGCCCGGGGGGGCCGGGGGGCGCGAGGGTAAGGAAAGGACCGGAAAGGGC
>NZ_JBNNJZ010000386.1:0-7856 GCF_050270335.1 Streptomyces sp. NPDC059900 | reverse complement strand
CTGCACTCCTGCAACGGCGGCGCCGATCAGCGCAGTCGCAAAGCGGGGACTGTCGCTTCGACCGTCAGCGGGTGACTGCGCTCGCGGACCTGAAGAGCTTTGGAGCACCCTCCATGGACAGCAAGTCGTTCGTGTACACGACGTACATCCGCACCACCCCCGAGCAACTGTGGCAGGCCCTCACCGATCCGGCGTTGACCGACCGCTACTGGGGCGTGCGCTTCACGACCGACTGGGCAGAGGGCTCGCCCCTCGTCTGGACGCAGAGCGGAGCGGACATCGCCCACCCCGATCAGGTCGTCCTGACCTGCCGCCCCCACCAGAGGCTCGCCTACACCTGGCACACCTTCACCCCCCAGTGGGCCGAGGCGGTGGGCATCAGCGAGGAAGTGCGCAGCCGGCTCGCGGCCGAGAGGCGCTCCCGGGTCACCTTTGATCTCGAACCTCAGGGTGCCCGGGTCAAGTTGACCGTCACGCACGACTTCGACCCCGCCGGTTTCCTGCACGACATGTGCATCCAGGGGTGGCCGCCCATCCTCTCCAGCCTCAAGACACTGCTGGAGACCGGCACTCCACTGCCCGATCCCGGACACCGCGCCGACGAAGGCTGACACTCAGCGGCGGGTGACCGAGGCGCGGCGGGAGAGCGCCCGGGCTGTCGCCCGCACGGCAGGCCCGTAGCCCGCTTCGGCGAAACCGGTGCTGGGTGCCACGACTGACAACGCGGCCACCACTTCGTTGCCGTCTCGCACCGGCGCGGCCACGGTGGTCACCAGCCGCCCAGGGAGCCGTGGACTCCCCGGGCGGCCGGTGTGGTCTGCCGGACGGCCGATTGTCGGCGTCCTTGCGGCTGGGTTGCAGGTCGCCAGGCCCTGTCGAAAATCCCGGCAAGGGCGTCGGTCTTGCCCATAGAGTCCTGCCTTGATGAAGAGAAGAGTGCAGTTCACCGAGCAGGTTGCGCGGTTCCGTGACTACATGCCGGCCGGAGACCGAGAAACGTTCCTGCGTCTGGTCGGCAGGATCGCAGCCGAGCCAGAGGGCGCCGGCAGTCACCTCGCCTATACGACCGATACAGTGACCCGCTCAGTGCGGGAGGACCACGTCATGGTCCAGTACGTCGTAACGAGGTTCTACGTGGTCTTCATCGAACTCGACATCTACGACGCGTCGCGTGGCTTCAACGAGGCGTAGTCGGCTGCGAGACGGCACCGATCACCGATCGGTGCCGTCTGGTGCGTCGGGGCGGGGCACTGGCCTCAGCACGTCACCAACTGAGCACATTCGTCCGTACGCAGTTGGGCACAATCACATGTGCGCGGGCGCTATCCCGCGTAGGTGTGGCCGTTCTCGAAGCGGTTGAAGGCCGCTTCCTGGCGCCACTGCACGGCTGCTTTCGGACTGGCGTCGAGCAGCCCGGCGCACGCCCTCGAAGGTGTGGCCTCGCCGGGCACATCGTGCTGGCAGCGCGCGGCGCGCCGGTAGTTGTCCGCGGTGGCGCGCTCGCGCCACAGGCTGCGCCCGGGCAGGAAGGCGTACTCCAGCGAGGCGCGGGCCAGGTCCTTGAGCTCCGGATACGAGAGGTCGTAGGTGCGGGCCGCGTAGCGGTATTCGTGGCTAATGTCGGTCCGTGAGATGCCGGGATCGTCCGTGGCCAGGACGATGGGCACGCCGTGGGCCCGGTAGGCGTTGAAGGGGTGATCCTCGCCGGAGACGCCGAGGATCTGTGCGTTGCTGGTGAAGGGCACTTCGACCGCCACGTGCCGTTGCGCCATGGTGCGCGCCAGGTCCTGCCAGTTGTCCTCGTGGACCAGGTCGACGCCGTGGCCGATGCGCTCGGCGTGCCCGGTGTGCACGGCCTCGTTGATGTGGAAGGTCAGGTCCTCCGGCTTGACCAGCCCCGGCCACAACTCACCTGCGTGCAGGGTGATGTGGGCCTTGGGGTACTGCTGGTGGAGGTAGTCCAGCATGCGCATCTGCAGCCGGTAGTGGCGCAGTGCGCTGTCCCCGTCCTCGGGCTGGACCAGGTTGATGGCCACGAAGCGGGGGTCTTTCTCGGCCAGCCTGAGGCCCAGCGCCATCTGGGTGAAGACGCGTTCGGGCGAACTGCCCCGGCTCACCTGGGAGATCCAGCGCATCGGCAGCTTGCAGCCGGGCGCCGCCTCCGAGGTGGCACAGCGGCCCGCGGCCCTGCGTTCGGTGTCGGCCTTGTCGGCATCGCGCCGCGCCTCGGCGACCAGGCGGTCCAGCCCGCCGCCGGCTTGCAGTGCGTCGTGCAGCCGATCCAGGTCGGCGTCCCAACCGACCTTGTCGGCCAGGCGTCTGGCGGATCCCGAGGCGGGGGTGTTCATGGTCTCCAGGTAGAACTGATTCTGCGCCACCGCGCTGTCGGCGACCTCGGCGAGGAGCTCGCCGGTGTGGCGCCAGGGCACCTCGCCGAACTTTTCGAAGGTGGCGAAGAAATGGTCATGCCCGGACTTGCCGGCCGGGAAGTCCTGCATCGACCAGGCCCGCAGAAGCGAGCGGTGGAAGGCGGCATCGGACCGCGCGTCGGAGGCAGGCCGCTGGCCCTTGCCGCACGGCCCCTCGACGGCAGTCATCGACTTCTTCTCGATGCACAGCCCGTCCCGCCCGGCGAGCTCGATCAGGTACTCGGTCGAGACGGCACCGGAGAGGTGGTTGTGAAGATCTGCCCCCTTCGGCAGGGAGCGGAAGAATTCCCGTGCGGCGGGGGTGTCATGACGCAGGGTCTGCAGGTAGGCGTCGGTGCGCAGTTCACCGGCGCTGGGCACCCGCGGTGCCGCAGCGGAGCGTGCGTCGCCGGGACCGGCGGAACCGGCCCCGACCATGCCGGGGTCGGTGGCATGGGCGGTCGGGGAGAGCAGAGACAGGGACGAGAGGGCGGCCAGGGCTGCGGCGCCGGCCGGCAGACGGCCCCGGTGCATGCGTGCACCGGCAGGGAAGTGGAAGATCACCTACGGATCTTGGCCGCCGCGCGAACCGGACCGCAGGACACACACCGCTGGGCGTGAGCAAACCACCCGACCGAGTGCCGCGCTGGGCCGGGCAGGAATATCAGTCCACCGGGCACGCTGCACGATCACCGGCGCCTCGTCGCCGACGGTGACCACCCCTGTCCCTTGGCGAGTTGAGTACCGGTCAAGGCCGACAACCGTGCATCACGCCTCCTTGCCGCGAAGGTCACGCACCGTTGTCGAGGAGGGTCTGGTGCGGCGGGCAGCCGTAGGCGGCCTGATAGACGGCGGCGAACCGGTTGGGCTGGGCACAGCCCCAGCGGGTGGCGCTGGCGGTCACGGTGATCCCGGTGGCGGCTGCGGCGATGTCGGTCATGCCGAGGTCGGTGTGCGCGTGCTCTTCGATGGAGGCGACGGCGCGGCGCGACGTGGCCGGTGAGCGTCGTGGCGGTCCTCGATAGTGGGCTGCCCGGTTGCCCGCAACACCGGGTTCAGGCCGGACCGGTCAGGCCTGGGCCGCGCGGGGTCGTTCCGTCCACGACCGAGAGCAGGTCCACGACGAAGACCAGCGTCGAGTTCGCCGGGATCAGCGTAGAGGGGGACTGCTTGCCGTAACCCAGACGCGGGGGAACGATGATCTCGCGCCGGCCGCCGACCTTCATGCCCCGCACGCCCCGGTCCCATCCCTTGATGGCCCTCCCACCGCCCACGGCGAACTTGAACGGCCGGTCCTGCTCCCAGGAGGAGTCGAACTCCTTTCCGGACGCGAAGGTGACTCCTACGTAGTGCACGCGGATGACCGTGCCCGGCCGCGCCTCGGGTCCGTCGCCCACCACGAGGTCCCGGGTCGTCAGCTCGGCGGGTGCGTCACCCTCCGGAACGTCGACGGTGGGCTTCGTCAGTTCGCTCATAGCGGTCCCCTCGCTCGCCGCCGGAATCCCTCGCACGGGCCGGGCGGAGACATGGACATTCCATGCGGCAGACGATCACGCTACCGGCCCTGCCCGTGTTCCGAGGTGCACCCCGCGGCACGGAGCACCGCTCTGGGGCAGGGGGATGTCCGGAGCCGGTGTCGGGCATACGCCCGCGGGCGCCGGAGGATGTCGGGGCAGTGGCCTCGGCCGTGAAGGGTGAGGGCACGTGCGCGGTGGCGTCTGCGGCACGAGAGCGTCAGTTCAGTTCGGCCCGTACGGCCCGTACGAGAGCGTCCACGTCCAACTCCTGCCCGGGAGCCAGCGTCCGGTTTCGGCGGGCGGCGGACGCCTCGACGATCGCCTGGACTTTGGCCTGCTCCTGCTGGTACTCCCACTGCGCGGTGGCCACCTGGCCGGCGGCGTGGATCGCCGCGACCTGCGCGACGTTGGCACCCTTGATCTCCTCCATGGCCTGCTGGTGTGCCTGGCTGCGTGCTTCGCGCCGGTCCGAGCGCCACAGCGGTGCGCAGACCGCGTACACCGCGGCGGTGCACCCGACCCACAGCAGCGCGGCCAGCTCCCAGTCCGGTGTCCAGGCGGTGAGTCCGGCCACGACGAAGGCGGCCGCGCCGCCGAAGGCCATCCGCATCGTGTTGGTGTCGCCGTTCGGCTGGGCGGCGGCGATGCACCCCGCACAACCGGTGATCGCGGCCACCGAGCCCGTGATCCACAACGGGGCGACGGAACCGTCGTGCTGGCCCCATCCCCAGGCGAGCGCGGACATGGACGTGGTCAGCAGGCCGGGGGCGAACCTGCCGAAGTGCTCCCACGCCCGATGTCCGAGCGACGGGTGGGGCGGCAGCGCCGGATCCGGGCGGTAGAGGGCCGCCGGTACGCCGGTGACCTTCTGGGACAGGTAGAGCGCCGGATCGAACGGCGCGGGGCGCTGGTCGCTCACCGGGGCGTCTCCTGTGTGTTCCGGGTAAGTTCCAGTCGATAGTGCTCCCTGGCGCGGCGCCGGCCGCCGCGCCCACGCCGCTGGCCGGCTTCGTGCCCCCGTTCGGCGGACTCGCGCTGCCCGCGCGTGGGGGGAGCACCGGCCCGCCCTTTGGACCGGCGGGCCGGCCAGGCGTTGCAGGTGGTGCCCGCCGCACCAGCACCCCGGCGACCAGCAGTTCAGCTGGAGGAGCCGGCTTCGGGTGACTGGCGACGCACGGCGAGCAGGGCGATGTCGTCTTCGGTGTGCCTGCTGTAATGCTGCAACAGCGAGTCGCGCAGGGCGGTGGGGTCGCAGGGGGCCAGTGCGGCGCGCCGGCGCAGATCTTCCAAGGAGACGGCGAGATCGACGCGGGGTCGCTCGATCAGCCCGTCGGTGACCATCAGCAGCACCTGGCCGTGTTCGAGACGGGCCTGTACGGCGGGTTGGTGCGGCAGGTTCAGGCCCAGCAGCGGGCCGTGCGAGTGCAGGTAGCGGGCCTGCCGGTCGGGGGAGACGACCAGCGGCGGGAGGTGGCCGGCGTTGGCGATGTCCATGGCACCGGAGCGCACATCGAGCACGACCAGGCACATGGTCGCGGTGACGCCGGGATGGAAGTGCACCAGGAGGCGGTCCATCAACCGCAGGATGTGGTGCGGCTGGTGGCCTTCGAGGGCGTAGGCGCGCAGGACGTGGCGCAACTCGACCATGACTGTGGCCGCGGCCAGGGAGTGCCCGGCCACGTCGCCCACGGCCAGAAGCACGCCGCGCTCGACGGCGAAGGCCGCGTAGAAGTCCCCGCCCAGTTGCGCGCGCTCCATCGCCGGCACGTAGCCGACGGAGAGGTCGACCGCCTCCAGCGCGGCCAGCTTCTCCGGCGGGGGAAGGAAGGCGTGCTGCAGGTCGAATGCGAAGCGGCGATCGTCCCGGACGGTCTTGGCCTCGCGCTCTGAAAGCAGCACCCGGTCGACCGTGGCCAGTAACTCCTCCGGCGCGACGGGCGAGGCCAGATAGGCCATGGCGCCTGCTGTCAGTCCGCGGATGCGGTCGCCCGGATCGTTGGCTTCCGCGGAGATATGGATGACGGGGATATGCGGAAGCTGGGGGTCGTTCCGTACCTGCTGGGCGAGTTCGAATCCGCTCACCCCGGGCAGGCGGACATCGAGGATGGCCACGTCCGGTAGCGGATCGGCCTCGTGCAGAACGGTCAGCGCCTCGGGGCCCGAGGCGGCCTCCAGCACCCGGTGGCCGGCCCGCCGCAACACGCTGCCCACGGCGAAGCGGTTGGGCTCGTGGTCGTCGACGACCAGGATCGTTGCTGTTCGGGACACCGCTTCGCTCACGCGCGGAATTTACGGGGCCGCGGCGGGCAGGCACAAGCCCCATCCCCTCGTGCAGGTGACCTTTCCCTCTTCCTTGCGCGCTGAGTCCGCTGTGCTGTGAGCCGTGCAGGCTCGGTCGAGACCACCGGGGGAGGAGGGGAAGCTGTGGTTCCTGATCCGGCGTTCGGCTCCGTCACCACCTGCCATTCGTTGACGAAGGCCGCCCTCGGGCGGTGCGCCGGGGCCTGGTCCGCGCGGCGTCTGCCTGCTGCTTGCTCGGGACGCTGCCCGTGGCGCGAGGGCGGACGGCCCGGGCTCTGGAAGATCGCGCTCAGGGGGTTTGCCGTGCCTGCACGGCGGTCGTCAGATGCTTGCGCAGACTTTCCGGCATTGGCTGGCCGGTGGTGGTCGCCACGATGGCCTCGGCGACCTCCCGCAGTTTCACGTTGGCGTGCTGGGAGACCGTCACGAGGATGTCCCAGGCATCCTCCGGCTGCAGTGCGTAGCCCGCCACCAGCACTCCGCGGGCCATGTCAATGACGGGGCGGTTCGCCATCGCCTGCTGCAACTGCTCGCGTTCGCGCAGCGTCGCGGCAGTCTTGTCGGTGTGATCCTGTTGCGGCTGCGGCTGGGGAGGTCGCATATCAGGCGTTTGCCCCGCCCCGCCGCCCGTACACCGGGCGGGGGCGGGAAAGGCCGGTAACGCTTGCTTGCGCCCGGCCTCAATCGTCTTCGCTGATGAAGCCGGTCAGTGCGGCAGCGACGGCAGCGGGCTGTTCATCGGGGATGAAATGCCCTGCGTCCGGCACGATGATGCCGGTGGCGTGGTCGGCCCACGGCCTGATGGAAGCGGCCATGTCGGGGATGGAGCCGTGGCTGCCGGAGATCCCCAGCAGCGGGAGCGTCAGGCGCTGTCGTTCCAGCGCTGCGTGGTTCTTCCGCGCCGACTGGGCGGCGTCCCGGTAGTAGGCCAGGGAGGCACGCAGACCGCCGTCGGCCGCCACGGACGCGGCGTACTGCTCGACCTCGGCGTCGTCGAAGGTGCCGGAGGAGAGGGCCTTGGCCTTCAGGAACCAGTCGACGTACGCCCGTTCGCGGCCGGCGAGCAGCGTCTCGGGCAGGTCGGGCACGAGGTGGAAGGCGAAGTGCCAGGTCTTCCACGCCTGTTCGGGGTCGGTCGGAATGGCGTCGGGGAGGGTGATGCCCGGGATACCGGCATCGAGCAGTGCCAGGCCGCGCAACTGGCTCTGGTAGTTCAAGGCGAGGGAGAAGGCGACCCACGCACCGATGTCGTGGGCGGCCAGCCAGTACGTCGAGACTCCCAGCGCCTTGACCGCGGCGTGGACGTGCGCGGCGACCGTGTGCGTGTCGTAGCTGATGTCCGGGCGTTCGGAGTGGCCCTGGCCCGGCAGGTCGATCGCGATGACGTGGAAGCGGTCGGCGAGCTTCGGCATCACTTTGCGCCATGCCCACCAGGTCTGCGGGAATCCGGCGAGCAGCACGACGGCCGGGCCGTGCGGCTGGCCGCCCTCCACGGCGTGAACCCGGACGCCGTCCGCGTCGGCCCAACGGTGGGTGAAACCGGCCAGGTCGGGCAGCGGCAGGTCGCGGACCGGGTTGCCGGTGACCGGGTGGGCGCTTGCGGGGGCATTCATCGTGTCCTCCTTCGTGG
>NZ_JBNNJZ010000385.1:0-7864 GCF_050270335.1 Streptomyces sp. NPDC059900 | reverse complement strand
GCCTGACCCACGCCAGCCCCCCGCCGTGACGCTGACGACACTACTCGGCGGCGCACGGCCGTGACACCCCCTCAGATCACGCATGATAACCCTGCCCAGCCCGCATGTCGTCGACCGGGTCCGTGACATCCCGATCTACCGCGCGTCCGTCGACAGCGGAGACTTCCCGATCCTGGAGAAGACCGAGATCGCCCGAGGCTTCCCGGACAACTGGATGACGCCCGGCCTGGCCGCGGCGCTCGAGGCAGGCCAGGCGGAGTACGTCCTGTCGACCGGCACCAACCACGCCCGCATGCAGCTGATCCGGCCGCCGTACTTCCTGCTCCGCTCCTACTACCGGCTGTGGAGCGAACACCCCGACCTGCGGTCCACCTGGGAAGCGGGCGCCAAGCGCATCTCCCTGACCACCGTGCTCGCCACCGAGCACGTCGCCCGCGTCAACGCCAAGAAGCCGGGTGCGACGCCGGGAGAGCGCTGGCTCGACGACCGCACGCTCTACCTCAACACCACCCTCGACCCGGCCGACTGGGACCGGGCGGAGGTCCGCCGCATGCTCGCCGAGATCCGCGGCATCAGCGACGCCCACCCCACCGGCAGCTACCACCTGGACTGCTCGGGCTACCACCTCGCCCACCTCGTGCAGAAGGTGGAAGCCTGGGGGCTCTGGGACGAGTTCCCGCAGCCGGGCAGCATCGTCCACGCCTACGAGTACACCCCGCTGAACGTACGCGCCCTGCTCCACCGCCACTTCGACTGCCCCGTCGTGGACCTCTTCGGCAGCACCGAACTGGGCTACCTCTACTCCAGCGACCCCCGGACCGGCCGCTACCGCCCGCACCTGGACGACATGAGCATCGAACTCATCCCCGTCGCCCCCGGCAGCGGCATCCACTGCCTCATCGTCACCAGCCTGCGCAACCCCTTCATGCCGCTCGTGCGCTACCGCTCCGGCGACTGCGTGCGCACCTTCGACGGCTCAGCCGACCCCGAGCGCATCGCTGCCTTCTGCGGCCGGGAGAAGGAACTGCTCGACACGCCGGGCGGACCCGTCGCCCAGGCCGACCTCGACGCCTGTGTCCACGACGCGTCCGACCGCGTCTTCCTCGCCCAACTGCGCCTGTCCGAGACCTCCGACGACGCCGTCCTGCGCTACTCGACCTTCGACGGCACCCCGCTGGACGCGGCGCAGACCGGGCACCTCGCGGGGCTCGTCGGTGAACTCACCGGCCGCACCTGCACTCCGGAGCACCGCACCCACCTGCCGATCGGGCACTCCGGCAAGTACGTCTGGCTGGTGCGTCCCTCCTGACCGCCGCGCGCCGACCACCGTCCCCTCACGCCCGAACAGGACCCCGCCCCGTGACCACATCAGCACGTGTCGCCCCCACCGCCGAAGACCTCCTGGGCAGCGCCCTGTACGGGGAAGCCGTCGGGTACTTCACCGCGAAGACCGAACACCCCCGTGCGTACGTCGAGCACCAGGTGCGCGAGTGCCTGCGCTACCTGTACCTGGTCTCCCGCCACCCCGACCGGCTCGGCGGACTGTTCCTGCCGGTGGAGCAGGAGATCGACGAGATCTGGCACTTCCTCATCCTGCAGACCCGCGAATACCGCGAGCTGTGCGAACAGAGCCTGCCCGGCGGGCACTTCATCCATCACCGCAGCATCGCCTACACCGACTACCAGGGCGGCGAGAGCGGCGACGGCAGCGAAGGCGGCGAGCGGGCCGATGAGCGGCGCCGGGGCGCGGCGGAGGAAGCCCTGCGCTGGATTCCGCTCTACACCGCCGCGTTCGGCCCGTTCGACGAGGACGCGCTCCCGCACTGGACCATCGTCCGCTTCCTCCACCGGGAGATGGGCATGAGCCTGGCCGAGATCTCCGCCCTGAACGCCTCCGACGGGCCCGGCGCGTGACACCGGAGGTCCGCGCCGCGCAGGTCGCCGGCCCCGGGGTGCAACGCCGCATCCTGACCGTGCTCGTCGCCTCGCAGGCCCTGGGCGGCGCCGGAATGGCGGCGGGCATCACCGTCGGCGCGCTGCTGGCGCAGGACCTGTTCGGCTCCACCGGCCTCGCCGGACTGCCGGTGGCCCTGTTCACCGCGGGAGGCGCGCTCGGCGCCCTGCTCATCGGCCGCATCTCCGAGCGATGGGGACGGCGCCCCGGACTCTCCCTCGGGCACGCGGCCGCCGCCCTGGGCAGCATCGGTGTGATCGTCGCCGCCTGGTCCCGCACCGTGCCCCTGCTCCTGATCGCCCTCTTCGTGTACGGGGCGGGCACGGTCACCGGCCTGCTCGCCCGGTACGCGGGAACCGACCTCGCACCGCCCGGCAAACGCGGCCGCGCCACCGGCACCGTGCTCCTGGCCACCACATTCGGCGCGGTGGCCGGGCCCGCCCTGGTCGGCCCCACCGGAACCCTCGCCGAATCCCTCGGCCTGCCCCGCCTCAGCGGCCCCTTCCTGCTCGCCGCCGTCGCCTATACGGCCGCCGCCCTCGTCGTCGCCCTCTGGCTGCGCCCCGATCCGCTCCTGCTCGCCCGGAGCCACCACCGGGAAGCAGCCGAGCCGGCGGAGGGGGAGCGGCCCGTGCGCCGTATCGGACCCGGGGTCGTCACCGGAGCGGCCGTGATGATCAGCGGGCAGGTCGTGATGATCGCCATCATGACGATGACCCCGGTGCACCTGACCCACCACGGGCACAGCGCGGAGCTGGCCGGGGTCGTGATCGGTCTGCATGTGGGCGCCATGTTCCTGCCCTCGCCGCTGACCGGTCTCGTGGTGGACCGGATCGGAAGCCTGCCCGTGGCCGCGTCCTCCGGCGGCGTGCTGCTCACCGCCGGGCTCGTGGCCGCGCTCGCGCCGCCCGCCGGAGCCGTGGGAGCCGCCCTGCTCGGTACTGCCCTCGTGCTGCTCGGCATCGGCTGGAACATGGCGCTCGTCAGCGGCACCGCCATGGTCGCGGAGGCCGCACCCGCCGAGGCGCGCGCCTCCACGCAAGGTCTCGTCGACGTGGGGATGTCGCTCGCCGGAGCCACCGGCGGCCTGGTCTCCGGCCTCGTCGTGGCCGGCGGCGGCTACCCGCTCCTTGCCGTCTGCGGCGGAGTGCTCGCGCTCGCCGTGATCCCCTTCACGGCCCGCGCCGCCCGCCCGCAGCGCAACGCTCCCGGCGCGACCGCGAGTTGACACACCCCGCACCTCCTCAGTGGCGTACCCCGGCCCACGCGTGCCCCGCGGCCCGCAGCGACCCGTCAGGAGAACGGCATGCCCAGCGTCCCCCCATCCCCTCCCCGGGCCACCGGACCGCAACTCGACGCCGTCGTGGTCGGGGCGGGCTTCTCCGGCCTGTACCAGCTCTACCGCCTGCGTGAACTGGGCCTGTCGGTCCGCGTCTTCGAGGCGTGTGACGACATCGGCGGTACATGGCACCGCAACCGCTATCCCGGCGCGCGCTGCGACATCGAGAGCACGTCGTACTCGTACTCCTTCTCGCCCGAACTGGACCAGGAATGGGAGTGGAGCGAGCGGTACGCGACGCAGCCGGAACTCCTGCGCTACCTCCACCACGTCGCGGACCGCTTCGGCCTGCGGCAGGACATCACGCTGCGCACCCGCGTGACACGTGCGGTGTACGCCGAGGACGACCACCTCTGGGAGATCACCACGGACACGGGGGAGAAGCTCACCACCCGGTTCGTCGTCCTGGCCACCGGCTGCATGTCGGCCGTCAAGGATCCGGACATCCCCGGAGCGGCCTCCTTCGCGGGGCAGGCCCTGCACACCGCCGACTGGCCGCACGAGGGTGTCGATCTCACCGGCCGGCGGGTCGCCGTGATCGGCACCGGCTGCTCCGGCGTCCAGGCCATTCCGCTCATCGCCGAACAGGCCGCCGCCGTCACCGTCTTCCAGCGCACCCCGGTGTACGCGCTGCCCGCCCGCAACCGCCCGCTGTCCGCCGAGGAGAACGCCGAACTGAAGGCGCGCTACCCGCAGTTCCGCATCGCCCAGCGGCAGTCCAGGGGCGGCACCGTCTTCGATCCGCCCACCCGCTCGGCCCTGCACGCCGACGACGCCGAGCGCACCGCGACCTACGCGGCGGCCTGGGAGTCCGGCCTGCTCAGCGGCCTGCTGCGGACGTACAACGACATCCTCGTCGACGCGGCAGCCAACGAGACGGTCGCCGAGTTCGTCCGCTCCCGGATCCGCTCCATCGTCACCGACCCCGGCACGGCCGAGGCGCTGTCACCGCGCGACCTGCCCTTCGACACCAAACGTCCCTGCCTGGACACCGGTTACTACGCCACGTACAACCAGCCGCACGTCGGACTCGTGGACCTCGCCAAGACCCCGATCGCGGAGATCACGCCGAGCGGCATCAGAACCTCGGAGCGGGACCACGCCGTCGACGTGATCGTCTTCGCCACCGGCTTCGATGCCCTGACCGGCTCACAGGTCGCCGTCGACATCGTCGGCAAGGGCGGCACAACGCTCCGGGAGAAGTGGGTCGACGGCCCGCGCAACCATCTGGGACTCCTGTCGTCGGGCTTCCCCAACCTCTTCACCGTCATCGGCCCGCTGAGCCCGTCCGTGCTCAGCAACGCGGTGGTGGCCATCGAGCAGCACGTGGAATGGATCACCGACTGCATCGCACACCTGCGGGACGGCGGCCTGACCGAGATCGACGCCACCGCGGACGCCGAGGAGGAGTGGTGCGCCCACGTCGCCGGCCTCGCCGAGCAGACGCTCTACCCGGCCGTCGCCTCCTGGTACACGGGGGCGAACGTGCCGGGCAAGCCCCGGGTGTTCCTGGCCTACACCGGAGGCCTCGACCGCTACCGGGCCCAGTGCGACGCGGCAGCCGCAGACGGATACCGCGGCTTCGTCAGGACCTAGCCGGAACGCCGATATGCGCTGCGGCGCCCGCCGAGGGACGATGAGGGCATGACGGATTCACGTGTCCCTCCCACGGAGACGCCGCCCGTTGAGGGGTCGATCGCCGAGGCCCACCAAGAGCGGTCCGACGGCGGCCTCTGGGAGCACCCTTCCGTGTGGCTCGCGCTCATCGTCTGCGGCGCCGTCCTTATCGCCGCCTTCTTCGTCGCCCGCATCGCGGGACTCTGAGGAAAGGCGTCGCCTCCCGGCGGCGAGACGATCTGCCGGGCGCCTTCAGCGGCCCCGAACACCCCCCGAGTTCGCCGGATCCGCCAGCACCTCGCGAGCGGCCCGTGCCCCGGAGGCGAGCGCGCCTTGCACCGATCCGGTGGCCCGGTGATCCCCGCACACGTACCGTCCGGGTGCGAAGCGGGTCGTGCGGCTGAGCGGCCACGGCGGGCGCATCGCGGGCAGCGCGCCCGGGATCGTATAGGCGGCGATCAGGGTCCATGTCGAAATGTCCGCGCCGTACAGCTCGGCGAGACGACGGCGTACGGCGGCCTCCGCGCCGGGCGGGTCGCCGCCGAGCACCGAGGTGGACACCAGCGCGGCGCCCGGCGGGGCGTACCCGGGGGCGGCTTCGGTCAGGACGCAGGTGTTGAGGACGGCCAGCGTGCTGTCCGTCATCAGGGTCGGTTCGTGCAGCGGGGGCGTGTCGGTGGCGTGGTAGTAGGTGGTGACGGTCCGGCCGTCGGGTACGGGCAGGCCGGGCAGCAGGCGGGCGGCCGTCGTGGCGTCGGTGGCGACGACGACCCCGGCGGCGGGCTCTTCGCGTCCGTCGGCAAGCAGGACACCCTGGTCGGTGATCGCCTCGACCGGCGTCCCGAGGCGCAGAACGCCGGGCGGCAGGCCTTCGGCGAGCTGCGCCGGGACCGCGCCGATGCCGTCGGAGGGCAGGCACAGGGTGCCGCGAGCCATGCTGCGCAGCACGAGGTGGAAGAAGCGAGCCGAGGTCTCCAGATCGGTCTCGAGGAACACGCCCGACAGGAACGGCCGCAGCACGTTGTCGACGGCGTGGGCCGAGAGGCCTGAGCGCGCGAGTGCCTGTGCGGTGGTCCGGTCCTGGCCGCGGGTGATCGCCCGGGCCGGCAGGAGAGTGTCGCGTGCCGCCAGGGCCCCGAGGGCGGCGAGATCGCGGCTGCCCAGAGCCCGCCCCGGCAGCAGCTGGGCCACCTCCCGGGGGCGCCGGGTCGGGTCGGTGAGCCGGACGGTTCCGGTGGGCGTGTGCGCGAGGAGGCCGGGGGTGAAGGGGCGCAAACGCAGCCCGCGCAGGTCCAGGCGTCGCTTCACCTGGGGGTAGAAGGTGTTGAAGACCTGGAATCCACGGTCGAGTCGAAAGCCGTCACGCCGGTCCGTGCGCATGCGTCCGCCGACCGCGTCGGAGGCCTCCAGGAGTGTGACCCGCTGTCCGGCGCGGGACAGGTCCAGCGCGCAGGCGAGCCCGGCAAGTCCCGCACCGACGACGACGGTTTTGGGGGTCGACAGATTCTGAGAGGCCATCAGCTGTCTCCTCGTTTGGTGTGTGGGTCGGCTGCCGGTGGTATGCCGGTCCGCTGCCGCCCTGCGGTGTCGCGCGGGCGGCGGGCCGGCGGTGGGTCAGGATGCCACCGTGAGGGTCCGTCTCACCGCGTGACAGGCCGACGGGCGTCATCGGTTGCCGCCGTCCGCAGAACCGCCAGGGCTTCGGCAAGGCCCGGCGGCCGTGGCAGCCCGGTAACCGCTTGACCGGCCCAGCCGGGTCCGAGCGTCAGCACGAGCGGATGCCTGCGCGCGCCGCGCACGCCCCACTCCATGGCCGCCACGTGCTGCGCGAGGGGACGGCTCGCGGTGGTCCGGGACTGGGACCACAGCCCGATGGCCGCGGGGCCGGTCCTGCGTACGGCTTCCACCAGTGCCTGGGTGGGCATGGCCGCGCCGAACATGCGCACCGGCAGGCCCTGTTCGGCCAGGGCCGCGGCCAGCGCCTCCAGCGGCAGCGTGTGGGTCTCGCCGGGCACGCAGGCGAGCAGCGTCACCTCGGCCCCCTGCCCGGCAGGAACCGGCGGGGTGCTGCGGCGCAGGGCACCCGACACATGCCAGGACAGGAAGTGCTCGACCTCCACGTACTTCTCGCCCGAGGTCTCCCACTTGCGCCCCACCGCCTGGAGCGTCGGCATGATCACCTCCTGCCAGGCCGTGACGAGGCCGTGGTCGGCGATCGCCGCGGCGAGCAGGTCGTCCACGGCAGGGGCGTCGAGCCGCAGCGAGGCCCGGGCGAGGCCCTTGCACTCCCGGCGCGCGTCGCCGAGCTGCAGTCCGGCGCCCGTACGGCTTCGGACGGGCCGGGGCCGTTTCCGGGCGGCGGCGGGCACCGGCGGCAGCCGTGCGCCGTCGCGGGCGATGCGCGCGGCTTCGGCCGGTGGCACCCCGGTCATGGTCAGCGTGCACATCCGCTCCAGGCGCGCGATGTCCACGTCGGTCCAGCGGCGGTGCCTGCCGCTGGTATGAGCGTCGGGGCCCAGGCCGTAGCGCTGGTCCCAGGAACGCACCGTGGTGGGGGCGACGCCGAGGAGCCGGGCCACCGCACCGGTTGACAGGCCCGCGGCCTTGTCGTGCTCGATCGTGCTCACCGACTCAGCGTACGACGCACAACCGACGCGTGTTGCCTGCGTCGTTTGTGCGTCCAAGACTCATGGCAGGACCGAGGACGCGTGACGGGGCCGAGCCGGGTGCACGACAGCCGGTCGAGGCACCTCGGCACAAGAACTCGGAACTTCTCGTCCCGCGAACGCCGCTGCGCAGGAGGACCAACCCCATGAGCGCGACCGTGCAGACCTCGCAGCGCCCCCTCGTGCCGGCCGGGCGGACAACCCGGGACGACGAGCTGGCCCGCGGGCTGCTCGGCGCCGACGAGCAGGCGTTCGCCGCGATCTACCGGCGCTGGAGCCCCTGGGTGC
>NZ_JBNNJZ010000384.1:0-7904 GCF_050270335.1 Streptomyces sp. NPDC059900 | reverse complement strand
GGCTCCTGGACCACGCCGCTGGCCCCCGGCGCCGATCTGCGGACGGACCTGCCGCGCTACCGGGTGTGGCAGGACGGCGAGCTGACCGACGAACCCACGGACGTGGTCGACCGGTGGCGGGACGACCTGGTGTCGTTCCTCATCGGCTGCAGCTTCACCTTCGAGTGGGCGCTGAGCGAGTCCGGCGTGCCGATGCGCCACGTCGAGCAGGGCCGCAACGTCTCCATGTACGTCACCGCGCGCCCCTGCCGTCCGGCGGGCCGGCTGCACGGCCCCATGGTGGTCTCGATGCGCCACGTGCCGCCCGAGCACCTCTCGGCGGCGATCAGGGAGACCTCCCTGCTGCCCGCCGTGCACGGCAGCCCGGTGCACTGCGGGGACCCGGCGGGGCTCGGCATCGAGGATCTGGACCGTCCCGACTTCGGTGATCCAGTGGCCGGCGAGCCCGGTGACATCCCGGTGTTCTGGGCATGCGGAGTGACACCGCAGGCCGCCGTGATGGCTTCGCGGCCGCCCTTCGCGATCACGCACGCGCCGGGCCAGATGTTCATCACCGACGCCCGTGACGAGCAGTACCGGGTGGCCTGAGCAGGCCCGGCCGGCAACCGGCAACAGAACGGAACCAGGAGAACCACCCGCATGACCGAAGTCACGACCGACGCCTTGATCGATCTCAACGCCGACCTCGGCGAGGGCTTCGGCCGCTGGCGCCTGACCGACGACGAGGAGCTGCTCTCCGTCGTCACCAGCGCCAATGTGGCCTGCGGCTTCCACGCGGGGGACGCGGCCACCATGCGCCGCGTGTGCGAGCAGGCCGCCGCGCGCGGAGTACGGATCGGCGCCCAGGTCTCCTACCGCGACCTGGCGGGCTTCGGGCGCCGCTCCATGGACGTACCCGCCGATGAGCTGGCGGCCGAAGTCGCTTACCAGATCGGCGCCCTGGAGGTCTTCGCGCGGGCGGCCGGCACGCGCGTGTCGTACGTGAAGCCGCACGGTGCGCTCTACAACCGCGTCGTCCACGACGAGGACCAGGCGCGTGCCGTCGTCGAAGGGGTGCTGCTCGCGGATCACACGCTGCCCGTCCTCGGCCTTCCGGGATCGCGCATCCTGGAGACGGCAGGCAAGGCCGGACTCCCCGTCGTCACCGAGGCGTTCGCGGACCGCGCGTACACCCCGCAGGGGACGCTCGTGCCGCGCGGCAGCGACGGCGCCGTCATCACGGAGGCCGGTGCCGTCGTCGAACGTTCGGTCGACATGGCCCGGTCCGGGACCGTCACCGCTCTGGACGGGCAGCGGATCGCGGTCCGCGCGCGCTCGTTGTGCCTGCACGGCGACACCGCGGGTGCGGTGGCCCTCGCCCGGCAGGTCAGGGCGCGCCTCGAAGCGTCGGGTGTCCGGGTGGAGGCCTTCGCGTGAGGGTGCTTCCGGTCGGCGACCTGGCGCTGCTCGTCGAACTCGCCGACGGCGACGAGGCGCAGGCCCTGCACGCCGAGCTGCTGCGCCGCAGGGCGGCGGGCCTGATCCGCGTACGGGAGATCGTGCCCGCGGCCCGCACGGTGCTCCTGGACGGCCTCGACGACCCCGGCCGCGTCGGGGCGGAGCTCGCCGCCCTGGAGATCCCGCCGCTTTCGGCGCGCGCGCAGGACGTACGGGAGATCCCCGTCCGTTACGACGGGCCCGACCTGGCGGATGTGGCGGCGCTCTGGGGTGTGCCCGTCACGGAGGTCGCGCGCATCCACTCGGCGGCCGAATTCCGGGTCGCCTTCTGCGGGTTCGCGCCCGGCTTCGGCTATCTCACCGGCCTTCCCAAGCGCTACGAAGTGCCCCGGCGGGCCTCGCCGCGCACGAGCGTCCCGGCCGGCAGCGTCGCCCTGGCGGGCGGGTACACAGGGATGTATCCGCGCTCGTCGCCCGGCGGCTGGCAGCTGATCGGCACGACCGATGCCGTGCTGTGGGACCACGCGCGCGTGCCTGCCGCCCTGCTCACGCCGGGGCTGCGGGTGCGCTTCGTGCCCGTGGCCGGCGCCTCCACCGCGGAGGCATGATGACGGACCGGGCCTTCTCCGTCGTACGGGCAGGGGCGCTGACCACGGTGCAGGACCAGGGGCGTCCCGGACACGCGCACCTCGGAGTGCCGCGCTCCGGAGCCCTCGATCCGGCCGCGGCCCGCCTCGCCAACCGCCTCGTCGGCAACTCTCCCGAAGCCGCCGTCCTGGAGACCACCCTGGCCGGCTGCTCCGTACGGCCGCGGTGCGCGGTGACGGTGGCGGTCGTGGGCGCTCCCTGCCCGGTGACGGTCGACGGCCGCCCGGTGGCCTGGGGTGCACCTGTGCGCGTGCCGGCAGGTGCGCTGCTCGACGTCGGAACGGCCGTCTCCGGAGTACGTTGCTACGTCGCGTTCGGCGGCGGAGTCGCCGTCGACCCGGTGCTCGCGAGCCGCTCGACGGACCTGCTCTCCGGGCTCGGCCCTCCCCCGCTCGCGGACGGAACCGTCATCCCCCTGGGGCATGCCGCCGCGCCCCACACGCGCGTGGACGCCGTCCCGCACCCGGCGCCACCGCACGAGCTGGTCCTGCGGGTGGCGTACGGGCCGCGCGCCGACTGGTTCACCGCAGCGGCCCTGCGCACGCTGACCACGCGTGCGTACCGGGTGTCCTCGGCGAGCAACCGCATCGGGCTGCGCACCGAAGGTCCCGCTCTCGAGCGCGCGTGCACCGATGAACTCCCCAGCGAGGGCATGGTCCTGGGCGCCGTCCAGGTGCCGCCGGACGGCCGCCCCGTGGTCTTCCTCGCCGATCACCCGACGACCGGCGGCTATCCGGTGATCGCGGTGGTCAGGGAGGCGGATCTGGCCGGGGCGGCGCAGGCGGTGCCGGGCACTTTGGTGCGTTTCGTACCGGCGGGGCGGCGCTGAGGGTCTCCTCGGTCCACTACGCCGCGCCCGGCCGCTCGGCCGCGGTGAGGGCGGCGAGGGCCGCCGTCACCGCGTCGGCGGCGCTCAGGTCGAGCCGGGCGCTGCTGCCCCGCACCTGATGGCGCACCTCGTCGGCCGCGAGGGCGAGCAGTTGGGGCAGCAGATCGGTGCACCGGCGCGCCACCCAGCCGGTGCCCGCGGTGGCGAGCCACAGCAGGCCCGCCGACCGGGTGGGTGACGGGAGTCGGGGTTCGCGCGAGGGCGGGCTGCCCGCCGCGATGCCGCGTGCCGCGAGCAGTTCGTGGAAGCGGGCTGCCACCAGCCGGTGGCCGCGCTCGCCGGGGTGCAGCCGGTCCGCGCTCCACAGCGTTCGGTCGGCGACCCATTCGTCCGCGGCGAGATGCAGGTGGACGGCGCCGTACCGCTCGGACAGCGCGTGCACCACGGCGTTGACGGCACGTTGTCTGCGGGCCAGCGGGCGGGCCAGGGCTCCGGGGAGGCCGAGGATGGCTCCCGGGTCGGGGAGGCAGGCGGTGAGCAGCCGGGCGCCTTGCCGCGCGGCGGCGGCGTAGACCGTGTCGAGGCTTGCCGCCACGGCCCGGATGTCGAACGTGCAGCGCAGGGTGTCGTTGACGCCGACGATGACGGAGAGCAGGTCGGGCTGCAGCTCCAGCGCCCGGGGCAGCTGCCGGTTCAGCACGTCGCGGGTCTGGGCGCCGCTCGCGGCGAGGTTGTGGAACTGCGCCTCGGCCTCCGGACCTGCAAGCCCCGCGGCCAGCAGCGCCGCCCATCCCCGCCGGCCTTCGCCCACAGGGTCTCCGATGCCCGCGGTCAGCGAGTCGCCCAGGGCCACGAAGCACAGCGGCTTCACAAGGCGCGGCCCCTTCACAAGGCCCGGCGGCTTCACGACGCACGGCGGCTCCACGACGCACGGCGGCTTCACAGGGCACGTCCCTCGCGAGGCGCCGCCCCGAGCGCCCCTCCGCCTGCCGTTCCGGCAACCGGCATCAGGGGTGTGCCCGCCCTGGAGGACGGCTGCCCACCACCAGGACCCGTAGAAGCCTCATGCGCCCCCAGGAACCCCGCCACCGCCCTCTCCCACCCGAAGCACTCCGCACGCGCGCGTGCCGCCTCCCTGCGTTTGTGCCCGGGGCGCAGGAGCAGCGCCTGCACGGCGGACGCGAACGCCTCGCCGCTGGGGGACGCCGCCGCGCCCGCCCCGCCCACGATCTCCTGCAGCGCAGACGACGCGGCGGCCACCACCGGCGTCCCGCAGGCCAGTGCTTCCAGGGCGGCGAGGCCGAACGTCTCGCAGGGGCCAGGCGCCAGACAGACGTCGGCCGTCGCCTGCAGCGCGCCCAGAGCCGTCCGGTCCTCGACGTGACCCA
The DNA here is from genome assembly GCF_050270335.1 of Streptomyces sp. NPDC059900. NCBI lineage: Bacteria > Bacillati > Actinomycetota > Actinomycetes > Kitasatosporales > Streptomycetaceae > Streptomyces > Streptomyces sp. NPDC059900. The sequence continues at coordinate 3,602 of NZ_JBNNJZ010000384.1, read as the reverse complement.
GGAACGTCACCGGCAACCGCCGCTCGCGCGCCCGCAGTTCGAGGCGGGCCCGCAGCGGCCCGTCCCCCGCCACCACGAGTACCGCGGGCACACCCCGGCCGCGGAGCGCCTCCAGGGCGTCAAGGGCCATGCCCGGCCGCTTCTCCACCGACAGGCGGGAGCAGAGCAGCAGCAGAACCTCGTCCACGCGCGCGTGGCGCTCGCGCACGCGCGGATCACGCAGCCCGGGACGGCTGCCCACCAGGTCGACGCCGAGCGGCGCCCTGACGACATTGCGCGCCCCGATGCGCACGAACTCGCGCTCGGCCCACTCCGTGGTGCACACCACGCGCGCGTAGGCGTGCGCCGTACGGGAGTTGAGGGCGTCGGCCACGCGTACGGCGGCCTGCCGGGGCATGCCCCAGGACCTGAGGACGCCGTCCGCCGTCTCGTGGGAGACCATCACGGCCGGAATCCTGCGGTGCCGGGCCCATGCGCCGGTCCAGCGCAGGGTCGTGCGGTCGCAGACCTCGATGCGGTCGGGGGCGAGGCCTTCGAGAAGCCGGGCCACCCGTGGCCGGTCGGTGAGGACGCGGTAGCCGCCGGTGCCCGGCAGCAGTGTGCCCGGCAGGGTCACGACGCGCCCCTGGTCGGTGTCGCGGACCCCGGCCCGCTCACCCGGCACGATCAGAACGGGCTCGTGCCCGGCCGCACGGTAGCCGCGCCCCAACTCCCGCAGAGCGGTGCGCAGTCCGCCCGAGGAGGGGGTGACGAAGTTGGCGAGCCGCACGATGCGCAGCGAGGCCGGCTCCCGCACACCGGAGCGGGCCGCCGCCGCTGCCGTTGCCGCCGCCGCGCGGTAGGCCGCTTCCCGGTACAGGGCCGCCTTCATGCCGCCCTACTTTCTTGAGTGCGTCCCGTGAGTTCGCGACTCTGGGTCCGCGCGGCGAGCACCTGGCCGTAGTGGCCTACGAGCTGCTCGCCCACCGCCGCCCAGGTCCGGCCTTCGACGGCCGCGCGCCCGGCCCGTCCGTACGCGGCGCGAAGGCCCGGATCGGCGGCGAGCGCCCAGACCGCGTCACGCACCGCGAGGGTGTCCCGCGGCGGAACCAGGGCTCCGGTGCGGCCGGGCACGACGAGGTCGAGCGGGCCTCCTGCGGCGGGCGCGATCACCGGCACACCGCTGGCCATGGCTTCCTGCACGGTCTGGCAGAACGTCTCGTGGGGCCCTGTGTGCACGAAGAGGTCCAACGAGGCGTAGATCCGGGCGAGTTCGCTCCCGGTACGGCGCCCCGTCATGACCGCGCCCGGCAGCGCCGCCCGCACGGACGCCTCGCTCGGCCCGTCGCCGACGACGACCACCCGCACGCCCTCCAGGGAGCACACCCCGGCAAGAAGCTCGACCTGCTTCTCGGGAGCGAGGCGCCCCACGTAGCCGACGATCAGCTCGCCGTCCGGCGCCAGTCGACGGCGTACGGACTCGTCCCGCAGGCCGGGCCGGAACCGGGTGGTGTCCACGCCCCGCGGCCACAGCCGCACCCGTGGCACCCCGCGGGCCACCAGATCGCGCTGGGCGGCCGACGAGGGGGCGAGGGTGCGGTCGGCCGCGGTGTGGACGGCACGGATGCGGCGCCAGGCCGCGGCCTCGCCCGCCCCCACGTACGTACGCGCGTAGCCGCCCAGATCCGTCTGGTAGACGGCGACGGCGGGGATGCCCAGGCGCGCGGCGGCCGCCATGCCGCGCACGCCGAGGACGAACGGGCTGGCCAGGTGGACGAGGTCGGCCCGGTGCGCGCTCAGCGCGGCCGACAGGCGCCGGCTGGGCAGGGCAACCCTGACCTGCGGATATCCGGGGAGGGGCAGGGAGGGCACGCGGACGACGGGACAGGGCGCACTGGCATCGGCTGCGGCGTCCGCACCGGCCGCGGGTGCCGGGGCAATGACCAGGGGGTCGTGACCGTGGGCGGCGAGCTGCCGGGCGGTCTGGAGGGCGCAGTGCGCCACGCCGTTGACGTCGGGAGGGAAGGATTCGGTGACGATGACGACACGCATACCCGTGTTGTCGTCGTGCGGGGCGTGGTCACGTCAACGTGGATCTTTCCTGGCGAGGAACGTCCCGTGAGCGTTCCCCTCCGCACGCGCTCCCCCCGTTGAGCGCGCCCGGCCGTGCCTCCGCCGTGCCGAGGGCTACACCTCGGCCGCGTCGGGGTCGATTCTGCTGCGTACCGCGGTCTGTACCTCGTCCTCCTCGGCGGGATCCGCGGCGAGCCTTCTGAGCTGGGTGACCACGCGGGCGTCGCCGGTCTCGGCGTGCCGTGCGGCGACTTCGCGGGTGGACTCCTCGCAGTCCCACAGGCATTCGACGGCGAATCCGGCGGCGAAGGAGGGGTCGGTGGCGGCGAGCGCGCGGGCGGCGCGTCCGCGCAGGTGGGAGGAGGCGGTCTCGCGGTAGACGTGGCGCAGGACGGGGGCCGCGCAGGCGATGCCGAGCCGTCCCGCTCCGTCGACGAGCGTCCAGAGGGTGGGTGCGTCCGGGCCTTCGCCGCGGACGGCTTCGCGGAGGGCGGCCAGGACGAGCTTGCTGTCCCGGGCGCCGCCCCGGCAGGCGAGCACCCGTCCGGCGGCGGCGCCGAGCACGTCGGGCCGCAGGGCCCAGCGGCGGGCCCGCTCGACGGCGGCGACGCTCTGCATCCGCTCGAAGGCCTCGGCGGCGGCGTCCACGACGGCCCGTGAGGTGTCCTGGACCGCGAGTTCGATCAGGTCGAAGACTTCGGGATCGTGGGTGTCCGCGAGGTAGCGCAGGGCCGTGCCGCGCGCCCCGTCGGAGCCGCTGCGGGCGGCCTCGATGATCTCGGCGCGGTCGTCGGGACCGGCGACGGCGCTCAGGCAGCGGGCCGCGGGGACGTGCAGGACCGCTCCCCGTTCGAGCCCTTCCTGCGCCCAGTCGAAGACGGCCCGGACGCTCCAGCCGGGTCGCGGGCCCGACGGCCGCATCTGCCGCTGCCAGCGGTCGAAGGAGCCCTGCTCGCGGGCGGCCCGGACGCGGGCGCCGATCGTCTCGCGCGGATCCTCCTCCCACAGCCGCCAGGGCCGGGGTTCGTAGGCGTCGCGCACGGTGGCGGCGAGTTCGGCCTCGCCCTGCGCGTCCGAGGGGAATCTGGCGAGCACGGGCACGGCCAGGGCGCGCAGGCCCGCGTCGTCGTCGCGCAGCGCCAGTTCGTCCAGGGCCCAGGCCCAGTTGGCGCCGAAGGCCGCGTACCTGCGCAGCAGTTCGAGCGCGTCGTGCCTGCCGTACGAGGCGAGGTGCCCCAGGACCGCCAGCGCGAGGCCGGTGCGGGAGTCGTCCGTGTCCAGGACGTCCTCGGGGTCGAACAGATGCCGCTCGATCTCCTCGATCCCGCCGCGGAGATCGAGGTAGAGCCTGGCGTAGTAGAGGGAGCGGTTCTCGACCTGCCAGTCGTGGCGCGGGTCGTGGAGCACGCAGGTCTCGAGGGCGGCGAGCGCCTCGGACCGGGGTGCGGTGAGTGCGTGCAGCGTGCCGTCGCCGCGGCCCCGCTGCAGCAGGCCGAGCAGCGTACCGCTGGGCGCTATGACCGGATCGAACATGGGAAACAGCCTCACAT
>NZ_JBNNJZ010000383.1:0-7912 GCF_050270335.1 Streptomyces sp. NPDC059900 | reverse complement strand
CCCTAAGGGCGGCGGGTCGGGGAGGGAGGATCAGCGGGCGGTGTACGCGCCGTCCACCAGGTGGTAGCTGCCGTGGACGAACGAGGCACGCTCCGAGAGCAGGAACACGATCAGCTCGGCGACCTCCTCGGAGTGGCCGAGGCGGCCCGCCGGGTGCAGGGAGACCAGCGCGTCGTAGTCGTCCTTGTTCATCTTCTGCAGCAGCGGGGTGTCGATGAAGCCGGGGCCGACCGCGTTCACGCGGATGCCCTTCGCCGCGTACTCGGCGGCGGCGGTCTTGGTCAGGCCGACGACGCCGTGCTTCGCGGCGACGTAGGCGGGCGAGCCGGCGAAGCCGACGGAGCCCAGGATCGAGGCGACGTTCACGATGGCGCCCGCGCCCGCGGCCTCGATGACCGGGAGTTCGTAGCGCATCGAGTAGAAGACGCCGTCGAGGTTGGTGCGTACGACGCGGTTGTAGACGTCGATGTCGTACTCGCCGGTCGGCTTGCTCTCCCCGCCGATGCCCGCGTTGTTGACCGCGAGGTGGAGCCCGCCGAACGTGTCGACGGCGAACCGCACGGCGGCCTCGACCGACGCGGGCTCGGTGACGTCCACGGCGACCGCGGCGGCCTTGATGCCCTGCGCGAGCAGCTCGGCGGCGGCCTTCTCGGCGCCCTCGGCGTTGTAGTCGGCGATGACGACGTTCGCGCCGCCCGCGCCCAGACGGCGGGCGGTCGCCAGGCCGATGCCGGAGGCGGCGCCGGTGACCAGGGCGGTCTGGCCCGCGAACTCGGTGGCGTAGTCGGGGACGGTCGTGGCGGGGGTGGTGCTCATGGTGCTGTTCACTTTCCTCATCCGATGTGGGGGGCGGCGAGTGCTGCCTCCCCGGTCAGGACGGCGTAGGCCTGCTCCACATGTGCGGCGAGGTCTGCGTCGTGACGGTGCCCGCCGCGCGCCCAGCTGCGCAGGGCGGCGGTCAGGACTCCGGCGGCGGCGCCGACGACGACGGCCGGGCGCTGGTCCCGGCCGGGGTCGGTGCCGAGCCGGTCGGCGATGATCCGGACGGACTCGTCCTGGGCGTCGACCCGGACGCGTTCGTACGCGGCGAACAGGGCGGGCTCCGTGTCGACGAGGGCGAGGAGCTCCCGGCGCCGGGCCCGGCGGTGCAGGGCCGGGGACTCCTCGGCGGTGAGCCAGTCCCGCACGGCCGCGTGATAGGCGGCCAGCGGGGGCTCGTCGGCGGGGCGGGCGCGCAGGGCGGCGTTGATGCGGTCGCCGTCGGCGCGGGTGAAGTCGAGCGCCGCGGCCTCCTTGCCGCCGAAGTGGCGGCTGAAGGTGCGGCGCGTGACGTCGGCGCGCTCGGCGATGGCCTCCACGGTGACGGCCGCGAGGCCGTGCTCCAGGATCAGGTCGATGGCCGCGTCGGCGAGCGCTTCCCGGGTCTGCCGGGCCTTGCGCTGCCTGCGGTCCTCGCCGCCTGTGTCCGTGGCCGGGGCGCCGGGGGCCGCCGGGGTCCCTGAGCCGGATTCCGTCGCCTTGTTCATGTCTTCGACTGTACACCCGTCATGTCCCAATGGGACACCTGTCCCGCCGGGACTCAATCTGAGGGTGCCGCCGCGGGCCGCAGATCGAAGACGCCGTACCCGAACGCCTGCGCGCTGACGAGCCCGCTCGCCGCCTCGACGCCCTCGGCCTCCAGCGCCAGCGGGCGCGCCTCGCCCAGCGCATCGGTGGCGAAGTCCGCCGGGGTGCTGCGCGGATTGATCACCACGAGATGGCGCCCGCCCCTGACGTACACGAACGGATAGCCGTCGTGCAGCACCTCCACCGAGCCGTCGGGACCCAGCTCCGGGGTGGCCTTGCGCAGGGCGATCAGGCGGTGCACCAGGTGCAGCAGGGAGGTCTCGTCGGCCCGCTGGGCGGCGACGGCGGGGCGTCGCGGGTCGGGGTCCACGGGGAGGTAGAGACAGTCGGCCGGCGCGCTGGAGAACCCGGCGTTCGCCCCCGCGTCCCACTGCATCGGGGTGCGCGAGCCCGCCCGGTTGTAGCGGGGGCCGAGCACGCTGCCCTCGGTGTCGGGCAGGCCGGGGATGTAGCGCATGCCGATCTCGTCGCCGTAGTAGATCGCCGGGAGCGTGGGCCAGGTGAGCTGGAAGGCGAAGGCGGCCGGGAGCTGCTCGGCGGTGCGCGGGCCGCAGTTGAGGCGGGAGAAGTCGTGGTTGGAAGTGGGCAGCGCGATGTGCCCGGCTTCGCCCACGGCCTCGCGGGCGGCTTGCCACGCCGCGACGAACGTACGGGCCGAGCCCTTGCCGCTCGGGTCGAAGAAGCAGTCGAGCGGATCCCAGCTCTCGTCGGCGGTGCCCTCGCCGTTGTTCCACAGGGAGCGCAGGGGGCCGCCGTTGGTGGGTCCGCCGAACTGCAGGAAGAAGTCGGCGTGGAATCCGGCGGGGACGGACACGGCGGGATCGCCCCACTCCGAGAGCAGCACGGCATCCGGATGGGCGGCGTCCAGCCAGCCGCGCAGCTGTGTCCACACCGCGGCGGTGGCGCTGCGGTCCGGGTCGTCCTTGACCAGGGAGTGCGCCATGTCGACGCGGAACCCGGCGAGGCCCAGACCCAGCCAGTGGTCCATGATCTCGCGCAGCGCGGCTCGGTTGGCCCGCGGCCCCTCGGCGTCGACGGGCTGCCGCCAGGGCTCGGCCGGATCCATCCGGGCGTAGCCGAAGTTGAGGGCGGGCTGGGAGTCGAAGAAGTTGGGCAGATACGCGCCGGGGCGGCTTCCCGGCGACCGCACGAACCCGTCCGGAGAGCCCTGCGGCGCCCAGATGTAGCGGTGGTCGTCGGGGTCGTCGGCCGCGGCGGTGAACCAGGGGTGCCGGTCGGAGGTGTGCCCGGCCACCAGGTCGAGCAGGACCCGGATGCCGCGCCGGCGCGCCTGCGCCACCAGCTCGGCCAGATCCTCGTTCGTGCCGTAGCGGGGTGCGACGGAGAGATAGTCGGTGACGTCGTATCCCGCGTCGCGGAACGGCGAGGCGAAGCAGGGATTGATCCAGACGGTGTTGACGCCCAGCCAGGCCAGGTGGTCGAGACGGCCGGTGATGCCGTTGAAGTCGCCGATGCCGTCGCCGTCGGAATCGGCGAAGGACTGCGGATAGATCTGGTAGAAGACGGCGTCGGAGAGCCAGGCGGGGGCGGGGCCGGATGACGTCATGGCAGGGGTACAGCCTTTCCCTCGTACGGATGCGGTACTTGGGGCGGTCGGGTCGTACGCGTCCGGCCCGGCGGGCCCGGGTGCGTCAGAACGACACACCTAGACCGGCAGGGCGCACACGGGGACGGGAGCGGCGAACGGCTCGCCCGCCGGACTCAGCCGGCCGTCGCCGCCCACCGTGAAGACGCTGACCGAGTCCGACTTCTGGTTCGCGGCGAACAGCAGCTGCTGGGACGGCGAGAAGGCGATGTGCCGGGGGAAGTCACCGCCGGCGGGAACCGTGTCGAGCAGCCGCAGCCGGGCGCCGTCGGCCTCCACGGCGTAGCGCGTGAGGCTGTTGTGCCCGCGGTTGGCGAGGAAGGCGAAGGTGCCCTCGCGGGTGACGAGCAACTGCGCCGGATAGCTGGTGCCTTCACCGGTGCCGGTGGACTGCGGCTCACCGGGTGTCAGCCGCCCGCTCGCCGGGTCGTAGGCGCAGACGACCACGGTGTTGTCGAGTTCGTTGGCCAGATACGCGAAGCGGCCGGACGGGTGGAACGTGAGGTGGCGCGGCCCCGCGCCCGCCCGCAGGGCGGCGTACGAGACCTGGCTGAGCTTTCCCTGCTTGGTGTCCAGGCGGTAGCTGTAGACGGTGTCATTGCCCAGGTCTACGGCGAGGACGTGCCCGCCGTCCGGGCTGGTGACGATCTGGTGGGCGTGCGGCCCGTCCTGTCCCGGACCCGGAGGCGGGCTGGAGTGGGTGGCCAGATCGCTCAACTCGCCCAGTGCGCCGGAGGATTCGACGGGATGGACGGCCACGCTCCCGGAGCCGTAGTTGGCGCTCAGCAGCCAGCGCCCGCCCGGGTGCACCGACAGGTGGCAGGGCCCGGCGCCGCCGGTGGCGCGCGTGCCGAGGACCTCGGGGCCCGCGGCGGAGAGGGCGATCGCGGTCACGCCGCCCTGCTCCCGCTCGTTGACGGCGTAGAGGGTCTTGCCCGAGGGGTGCAGGCACAGGTAGGAGGGATCGGGTACGCCGGTCAGCGTGCCGGTGCCGGTGATGCGCCCGCTCGTCTCGTCGTACGAGGCCAGGCCGAGGCCGGTGCCGCCGCCGGCCCGGGTGGTGTACGTGCCGAGGAAGAGCTGCCGTGTGCGGCGCGGCGTCCGTCCGGCGGGCGGGGCGGACGGGCCGGACAGGGGCGAGAGGGCGGACGCGGACGCGGGCGCCGGTGCGGCGACGACGGCGGCGGCAGCGGTGGCGGCGACGGCTCCGATGAACCCGCGCCGGCCCCAGTTGTCCGCCGCGGGCGATCCGTCGGACCCGCTGTTCATCCCTGCCGCCATGTCCGCTCCTCGGGGTGTCGGTAGTGACGCGTGTGGTCGTACGGCCAACAGCGTGGTGCCTGCCATGCGCACGATCAAGGGGACTGCCGGCAGGCGGCAGGGCGGGCGGCCGGGTGTCCGCATCCTGCGGACGCGGAACCGGGAAGGTGTCACATACAGCGTTTGAAATACGGAGAGTAACTATGGCCGGTGAGTGGCGCATATGCACCGCACAGCGGCCGGTGCTGCCCCCCGGAGGTATGAACTGGCCCTGAGCGGGCAAGATGTAGGTGCCATTCGCGGTGCCGCCCCAGACCCCGGCGGCGTCGGGCGCCGGCTTCCGGACCGCGCCGCTCGCGTTGTCGTTACTCTTCGTATGCGGGGTACAGAGATCTTAGGGGGTGGATCATGGGCACGCCCGACCCGGGCTTTGGGCTGCGTCACCGTGTGGTGGACGGATCGATCATTCTGACGTTCAGGGGTGAACTCGACGCTTGGGCGGACCAGCAACTCTCGCCGCGCATAGCGGAGTTAATGGCCCGGCCGGACGAGGACATCGTGGTGGACCTGCGGCAGGTGACGTTTCTGGACGCCGGCGGACTGCGGCTCCTCGTACGCATCAAGGGGCAGGCCGCGGCCAGACGGCGCCCTCTTCGCCTGGTGCGCAGCAGTCCGCGCGTGTGGCGGGTGCTGCGCATCACGCGGCTCGACCGCAGTTTCACCGTCCTGGACGGCATGCCCGCCGCCCTGGACGCGCCCGATGACGACGACGGCTGCGAGGGAAACCTGAACAGACCAGCCTAGAAAGGGAGCAAGTGGCAAATCTGATTACATGATTCGCCGACGCCGCATCCTCTCCGGCTCGCTGACCGCGACCGCCCTGCTCCTCGCCCTGCCCGCCGTCCCGGCAGCCGCGGCGACCGCCCGCCCCGAGCCGCCCTGCACCGCCGGCACGGCCCCCTACCAACGCCAGCTGGAGCAGGAGCTGCGCAGACCGGTCGACGGGGTCCAGTCGCCGGAGGACTGCGCGGCGATCCGGCAGTTGCAGCGGCGCCTGGGAGTCTCGCCCGCCGACGGGCTCGCCTCGCTGCGCACGTACCGGACGCTGGTCGCCGACCAGGTCCGGCGCGACCCCGCCGCCCGCCGCAGCTGTCCCTCCCGGGCCTACCGCGTGGTCTGCGTCGATCTGACCCGGCAGATCCTCTGGGTCCAGGTGAACCGGCGCCTGGTCTTCTCGCCGGTGCCGGTGCGCACCGGGCGCGACGGGCTCGAGACGCGGCGCGGCTGGCACCGGATCTACTGGAAGCACCGGGACCACTTCTCGACGATCTACGACGTGCCGATGCCCTACGCCCAGTTCTTCGACGGCGGCCAGGCCCTGCACGGCACCCGGAACGACCTCTTCTCCTCCGGGTCCGGCGGCTGCGTGAACCTGACGGTGCCGGACGCGAAGCGGCTCTACGCCCTGCTGCAGAAGGGCGACCGGGTCTACGTATGGGGCACGAAGCCCGGCACCGGCGGCTGACCTGCCGTCATCCGCCGGTGCCGGGCCTCACGCGCGGCTCAGCCCTTGCCGCCCTTGTGCGGGTCGCCCCGCTTGTTGCTCAGCCGGACGGTGACGCCCTTGTCGGCGTTGTCCTCGGTCAGCCGGTAGGGGCCGGTGACCGCGGGGGAGGGCCGGCGGTAGCCGTCCGGTACGGCGGTCTCCTTGAGGTAGTAGGTGCCCAGCGGCAGGCCGGGGAAGTCACAGCGGCCCCGGCCGTCCGTGGCGCAGCCCTGGCCCCTGCGGGTGTCCGGGTCCGCTCCGGTGGTCTGCAGGCCCGCCCTGCCGTTGGTTTCGCGCCACAGTTCGAAGACGGCCCCGGCCAGCCGGCGGCCGTTGGTGCGGTCCGTCTTGATGACGTGCAGGGCGCCCACCGGGTCGACGACGGGAGTCTTCACGTTCTCCGCGGTCACCTCGACGTCCTCGCGCGCGTTGGCCGCGGTCACGACGAGCGGGCCGAAGACGCCCGGCGAGGGCAGGTCGTACCCGTCCGGGGCCTTGGTCTCCACCCAGTAGTACGTGCCGAGCGGCACCGGCCTGCGGCACTCGCCCCGGGCGTCGGTGGTGCACGGGGGGCCGATCTGGTCGTCGGGGTTGTCGCCAGAGGTCTGCACGCCCGGCACCCCGTTGGTCTCGTGCCACAGCTCGAAGACCGCGCCCGGAAGCACCGTCCCGTCCTCCGCGTCCTTCTTGGTGACCTCGACCGTGCCGGTCTGCGTCGGCCCGGTCCCGCACTCGGGCAGGTCGCCCACGAAGGGGTAGTTGTGGAACTCCTGGCCGCCTCCGCCACTGGCCGCGCTGGTGTGGGTGAGCGAACCGGCGGTGAAGAAACGGCCGTTGATGCCGGGCAGGCTGACCGTGGTGTCCGAGTCGTCCTGGCCGATCAGCATGCTGCCCTGGAACTGCCCGGTGCCCTTGAGCTCCAGGTCCGTCGCGTCGGGGAAGTTCCACAGCAGGCGCTCGCGCAGCGCGTTGAGCGGATCGGTCGCGTCGTCGATGCCGCCGCTGTAGGTGTTGATGACCCGGCGTGTGCCAAGGACATTGACCAGGACCGTCGCCCCGTCGGGGATGTTCGCGAACCGGACGCCCTCCTGTCCGCCGCTCGCGCCGGCCAGGTCGAAATCGACGTTGAACACCTGGAGCGCCGAGGTGCCGTCCCCGGTGAACAGTGTCTCGCCGCCCGCGTGCACGGCCGTACCGGTCGGCGTCCGGGTGCCGTTCTCGCCGTGCGCGTAGCACTGGCTCGCCGCGCTCAGCTGACCGCGCAGCGCGGTGTAGGGCGCTGCCGCGTCCGGGTCCCGGGGCGTGTCCCGGGCCAGGATCGTGCCGCTGGCCGTGCCCGCGTGGCGCACGACCCCCTGCTCCGCGAGGAGCCGCTGGCCCTCGGCGACCGTGACGTCGCCCCCGGTGGTGAGCCAGTCGGAACCGACCGGCGGCGCCACCCGGGAGCCGACGCCCGCCTCGCCGATGTTGTAGACGGCGCTGACCCCTGCCTTCTTGTTCTGGTCGAAGTCGCCGAGGACGACGACCCGCCCCTCGGCCTCCGCCGCGCTCCCGCGTACCAGGAAGTCGCCGCCCGCGAAGATGTTGATCGCGTTGTCGCGGTAGCGGATCGTGCCGTTGGTGACGGGCGGGTAGGGGCCGGGCGGGCAGGTGCCCGGCACGCAGGGGCCGAGCCCGCCGGGCAGCGGAGCGGCCGCGGCTCTGCCGGCCGGTGGGTCCCCGGCCGGCGCGACGGCGCCCTGGGCGGGGAACACCGGGACGGACGCGGCGGCGAACGCGCAGGCCAAGGTGGTCAGCAGGCGTCCGGTGCGCTGCGTGCGGAACAGTGCGGGCATGTCGATTACCAGCTCCTCAGCCGATAGGAAGGGCTCCTC
>NZ_JBNNJZ010000382.1:0-7932 GCF_050270335.1 Streptomyces sp. NPDC059900 | reverse complement strand
GAGGAGGGAGAGGCGGTCGCCGGTCTGGTGTCCGGCCCAGTCCGTGAAGCGTTCCAGGGCCGCCCGGTCGGCGCGCAACTGCTCGGGGGTGTCGCGGCGCTTGGCGAAGGGGCAGTACGGGCAGGCGTAGTCGCACGACGCCAGCGGCCCGCGGTAGAGGATCGTCAGGTCCATGGCCGGTGAGATCGGGGGCTGGGGCTGGGGCTGGGGCTGGGATAGGGGCAGGGGCACGGTCTGCGGGCTCACTTCAGTTCGTACGCGGCCATCGCGGCCCGCACCTCGGCGGAGAACAGCTCGGGGCCGATCGCGTCGGAGTGCGCGAGGCCTTCCGGGGTCAGGCGCAGCACTCCCGCAGTGGTGTCCGGGTCCAGCCAGCCCCGGTCCGCGAACCGTTCGAGTTCGGCGGGGAAGTCCTCGCAGGGGTCCGCGTCGAACCGCTTGCGGTAGTCGGCGAGCGGCATGCCGTCCGCCTGGAGCAGCGACTGGAGGAGGTGGCGCCGGCGGGCCTCGGCGCCGTCGACCCGGCGGCCGTGCACGGCGCGGCCGAAGTCCTCGGTGGCGGTGTACTCGTCGATGATCGTGCGTATCTCGCGGAGGTCGACCGCGTAGTCGAAGGAGTAGTGCAGCGAGGAGGTGTACGAACGGGCGCCGCAGCCCAGGCCGATCATGCCGTCGGTCTGGCAGGCGTAGTCGTCCGCGCCCTGTGGGGGCGCGTCCGCCCGGCGGAACATCCGCATCGACACCTGGACGTACCCCGCGGCCAGGAGATGGTCGCGGCCCTGCCGGTAGAGCCGCAGCCGCTGTGCGTCCCAGTCCGCGTCGGCCGGCGCCGTGCCGTGCTTGCCCAGGCCGGTCAGCGGCCGTACGTACAGGGGATAGAGGTAGAGCTCCTCGGGGCGCCAGGCCAGCGCGGCGTCCAGGGAGGTGCGCCAGGTGTGCTCGGTCTGGCCGTCGATCCCGTAGATGAGGTCGATGTTGAGCACGGGGATGCGCGCGTCGCGTATCCGGCCGAGGGCCGCCTCGACGTCCGCCCGGCGCTGGGGCCGCACCGCCGCCCGCGCCTCGGCGTCGACGAAACTCTGCACTCCCAGGCTGAGGCGGGTCGCCCCGCGCCCGGCCAGGACCGCGAGCCGGTCGGCGGTGGCGGTGGCGGGCGATGCCTCGACGGAGAGCGGTATCGCCCGCAGGTCGGCTCCCATGCGCCGCTCGGCGATGTCGCAGAGCCGCTCCAGCTCCGCGGCCTCCAGGAAGGTCGGGGTGCCGCCGCCGAACGCCGCGTTGGCGAACCGGATCTGCGCCGCGCCCCCGTCTTCGGCCAGGGCGTCCCGCACCGCTGTGGCCTGCCGGTCGAGGGCGTCGAGATAGCGGGTGGTCAGTTCGCCGGGCGCACCGATGCGGGTGAAGAGATTGCAGAAGCCGCAGCGGACCTCGCAGAACGGTATGTGCAGATAGAGGGAGAGCGCGTCCTTGGGCTCGGTTGCCCAGAGGGTGCGCAGCTCCGGGCGGTCGGCCAGCGGGCGGTAGGCGGTCTTGTGCGGGTAGGCGTAGACGTAACTCTGGTACGGGCGCGTGGCGGTGGGGTCGAGAAGCTGGGGTGTGCTCATGCGGACGGCTCCAGGAAGAAGTGTGCGTAGGGGACCGTCCACACGGCTTCGTGGCCGAGGCGGTGGCCCGCGTAGCCGTTGTCTCCGTAGGCCGTGCCGTGGTCGGAGCAGACGATGGCGAAGCAGCGGCGGCGTGAGCTCAGGGCGGCGAACAGGCGCTTTATGTGCCGGTCGATGTACTCCAGGGCGGCCGCGTGTGTGGCGCGGCTGTCGCCTGCCTCGCGGGTCGCGCCGGTCGTGTGGAACCAGTTGGGCTGGTGCAGGGCCGAGGCGTTCAGGAAGAGGAACAGGCGCTGCTCGTGGGGGAGTTCGGCCACCACCTGCTCGGCCCGTTCCACCTGCGCCTCGAAGGACGTGGGCGAGGTCACGCCGAACGCGGGCTCCCAGTGGCTCTCCTGGAAGAACCCGGGCAGTACGTCCCCGAGAGCGCCCTGCTTGTTGAAGAAGCCCACCCCGCCGACGCACACCGTGCGGTACCCGGCCTGCGCGAGGCCGGACACCAGGTCGGGCGTGTCGAAGACGAACGTGCGTCCGGCGGTCGTCTCGCTGCCCGCGAACCGTGCGGCGAACAGCCGCGGATGCGGCCCCGGAGCGGCGGGTGTGGGCAGGAACCCGGCGAACATCGCCTGGTGCGAGGCGTAGGTGAAGCTGCCGGGCGCGTGCCGCTTCTCCCAGACGCCGCCCGGCAGATGACGCGCCAGGTGCGGGATGCGGCCCGCGGCGGCGAGTTCGGCGGCGACGTCGTACCGCAAGGTGTCGAGGGTGACGAGGAGCAGGTCGTCGCGGCCGACGACCTCGTTCATGTCGGGAGCGGCGGATGCCTCTGGCGGGCTGGTGGTGTCAGGCGTGTCAGGTGTGCGCATGGTGGTTCCTAGCGGGGTGGTTCGTCGGGCAGGGAGGGCCGGAGGCAGCCCGGTGCCGGGCGGAGGCAGCCCGGAGCGGTGCGGCAGCGATCGGCGGGTGCCCTCGCACGGCGGCGATCTGCGCCGCGTACGTGCCAAGCCCTTCCGCCCCGCTGCCCGGCAGCCCCGTCAGCCGTGGAAGCAGATCACCGAAGGCGTTGACCTCGCCGACGGTGAACCGCTGCCAGCCGGTGGCGGGAAGGAGATCGACACCGACGCAGAGCGTGCCGGGAAAACAGGCGGCGGCCCGCTCGCAGATGTCCAGGGCCTCGCCCCAGCGAGCCCCCGCCGCTTCTACGGCGGCAGCCAACTCGCCCCGCGCGCCGCCCAGGTGGAGGTTGGTCAGGGGTGACTTGCTGGTCCGTACGACGGCGTGGGTGGCCCGCCCGCCGATCACCACGATCCGCAGATCGGCCACGCGTGCGTGCAGCGACGCCTTGGGCATCCAGCGCTCGACGTGCAGTCCGTCGGGTGCGAGTCCGTCGACGATCGCGGCGATCTCCCGCTCGTTACGGTAGCGGCGCACCCGAAGGGAGTTGTGCAGATGCCCGCCCGCCATCTCCACGGACGTGGTCGCCCTGATCCGCCCGGCGTGCGCCGTCTCGACGGCGAGCACCCCGGAGGCGGACGACCCGTGGGCGAGCTTGACGAAGAGCCGCGGCATGCGGTGTTCCCGCATCAGCGCCCGTACGTCGTCCCAGCCCTGCACCGCTGCTGCCGCCCCGGACGTGGGCGACGGCGGCACGGGAACGCCCGCGCGGGCGAGCACGTCATGGCAGAGCCGTTTGTCGAAGAGCACCCCGAGTTCGTCCGGTGCGTCGAGCCGCCGGCCGCCGCTCAACGTCCGTGCGGCCGCCATGAACCGTCCGTACCAACGCGCGCTGCCCTCCACCCGGGTGGGGTCGTCCATCGCGCGCAGCGCAAGGTCGACGTCGGCGTTCTCGCCGGGTGATTCGAGCCGTACCACCTCGTCCGCGCCGAAGGCGGCACCGCCGTCGCGCAGCACATCGAGCCACGGCACGACACGCGGTGCGGGCAGCCCGGCCTCCCGTACGGCCGCCGTGAACAGCTCCACCCGGCGGTTCTCCGGATTGCCGACCACCGCGAACCGCGGACCGGGCAGCCCGGGACACGGCTCGGGACGCGTTGCCGCCTGCGCCATGGTGTTCCCCCTTGTCTTGCGGTGACCGCTATTCGCCCACGGCCACGTAGCGCCACACTGTGCCGTCCTCCTCCTCGTCCTCGTCCGCGTCGTCCGCGTCGAGGTCGACCTCGACGCCCGCGGACTGCAAGGTCTCGCGCACGCGCAGGCTCAGCGCCTCACTGAGGAAGTTGTGATGCAGGTCGAGCTTCTTGAGGTGCGTCAGCGGCTGCCCGGCCAGCAGCACTGTGGCCCCCTCGTCCGTCAGGACGCCCATGGACAGGTCGAGGACTTCGAGGCGGGCCACGACCGGCGCGGATGCCATGGCCTCGGCGATCTCGTCCTGGATCTCGCTGTTGCGCAGGGCGAGGTGCCGAAGCCGGGGCAGACGCGTCCCCGCGAAGAAGGGCTCCAGGTCCGAGGCCGCCGCGTCGCCGCCGTACTCCGACGTGCCGAGCCACAGGTCCAGATGCTCCAGGGCGGGCAGGTCGCTCGCGGCGATCCCGCGCACCACCTCGGCGGGAAGACCGCCCGACTCGAAGGTCAGCGACCGCAGCCGCTCGTGGCACACGGCGGGAAACACCAGGCCGTCGGCGCCGCGCACGGCGAACTCCTCCAACGCGGGGAACGCGTCGAGAAGCAGGGTCACACTGCCCTGTGTGATCCAGGAGATCTCACACTCCTCGGAGTCGATGTCGCCCAGGAACAGGGCCCGCAGCGCGGGCATGCGCTCCTTCGCCCCGACGAGAGCGGCGATCACTTCGTCCGGCCCGTTCTCGTAGACATCGCTCCACGCGCCCACGATGATCGCCCGCACCCGCGTGAGGTCGACGGCTCCGGCGAACCGCGCGAACGCGGCCTCCCACTCCTCCTCGCTTTCGTACGAGTCGACGGCGATGCGCCAGGCCACGGAATCGGCCGCGGGCAGTTCGTCCGTGATCTTCTCGTCGAACTGCGGGAACTCATGGATGGGCAGTCCGTGCCAGTGCTGCTGGTTGTCTCCGATGGTCATGTCCGCCCGCTCCCCTTGCCCTGGCGCCGAACCGGCGCTCAACTGCGGCGATCCCGTGTCCCTGGTGATCGGCCGATGTGCAGAATTTCTACCAAGCCCCACTGACAACGCCCGCCGCGGGGCCGTGAAGCGGGGTGCGTCCGCCCTCCGACGGCCGTTGTCAGACCCTCGCCGTACGGTCGGATCCATTGAGCGGTGCAGAGCGTGCCGCGGGGAGGGGACACCCATGTACCGGCAGGGAGACGTACTCATCGTGCCCGTCGCGGAGTCGGCGCTGCCGCCGCATGTCGGCGACGGTCCGCGGGAGCCGCGGGACGCTCGCGGCAGACTCGTCCTGGCCCTCGGCGAGGTGACCGGACATGCGCACGCCGTCGTGGGGCCCGGCCAACTGATCCGCGAATCAGGCCCATTCGGCCCGATGCTGCTCCACCTGCCGGACGGCGGACGCGTGGTGCACGAGGAGCACGCGGCGATTCCGCTGCCGAAGGGCTGGTATCGGGTGGTGCGTCAGCGTGAGTACGTGCCGGGTTCCGTTCGTCTGGTGGCCGACTGATGCCGCGTCGGCGGGTTCGATGCGCGGCAGTGGCGAGCGGGAAGCGGAAGACGACGACATGGGAGCGGACGAGATGACGACGGCGGAGCACGTACGACCGGTTACGAGCGATGTGACGCAGTGGCGGCAGGTGGCGGCGGCCACCGGCCCCGCGGACCGCGCGGCGGCCGAGGCAGGTGTGCGGCTCGCCTACCGCAGGGCAGGGCTTCGCGAGCCCGAGCGCATCCGGTGGGCCGCTTCGCCGCTGGAGGCCGTGCGACTGGTGGCGGCGGAGAAGGACACCCTGGGCCCCGGCGTGCGCGACGCGGTGCGCAACCGTGCGTGGGCAGCCGAACGGGCAGCTCTGCATGCGCAGTTGGGACCGGACGGCTGGGGCGGGCACTGGAGCGCCACGGGTGCCCGGCTCTGGGACATCACCCAGGCCCTGGCTTCCCGCATCCGCACCGGAGTGCTGGATGAACTGGCGGGTGGCAGGCGCAAGGACCAACAGGCCTTCCGGCTCATCCTCCTGGACGCCGTGCTCGGCCAGCACGAGGCGGCATGGCTGTGCGCCTTCGACGCCTCGCAGGGCGGTCCACTCGACGGCGTCGCGGCGGTCGCCCGCGCGGCAGGCTGGTGGTGGCCCTACGAGCGGGAGGCGATCCTCTGCGAGCGCCCGACCGAACTGCACCGTGACGAGGCCGGCCGCCTGGACCGCGCGGACGGCCCCGCACTCGCCTTCCCCGACGGTTTCGCCCTGTTCGCATGGCGGGGCATGCCGGTGCCGGGCGAGTTCCTCCGGGAACTGGCCGCGCTGACCCCCGAGCGGATACGCGCGGAGGGGAACGCCGAGCTGCGCCGAGTGATGCTGGAGCACTACGGCTACGACCGCTATCTGGACGAGTCGGGCGCGGTGCCCGTGCACCGCGACGAGACGGGCGTGCTCTGGCGGATCCAACTGGTGGGTGACGAGGACGTCGTGATGGTCGAGGTGGTCAACTCCACCCCGGAGCCGGACGGCACGAGTCGTACGTACTGGTTGCGTGTTCCGCCCGCCACGCGCACGGCCAAGGAGGGTGTGGCGTGGACGTTCGGACTGCATCCGGACGCCTATGACCCCGAGCGCCAGACCTGAGCCGGGATACCGTCGAAGCGGCTCAGGACCCGGCGGCGTACCGCCAGAAGTCCCGCATCAGCTCGGGGAAGCTGGGCCCGCCCATCTGCAACTGGCTGAACATGAGGGTGACCGTGCCGGTGGACGGGATGATGTGTGCGGTCGTACCGGTGCCGCCGACCCAGCCATAGCGCCCCGGTACGTTCCACGGCTCGACGACCTCGACGTCCACCGAGCCGCCGAAGCCCCATCCCATTCCTTCGAGGAAGAGACCGGCGGACTCCCGCTCGGGTGTGCTGAGGTGATTGGTGGTCATCTGCCGCACCGATTCGGGTGTGAGCAGCCGGCGCCCGTCCGCCGCCGTCCCGCCGGCGAGCAGCATGCGGCCGAAGGCGAGCCAGTCGTCGACGGTCGAGACGAGACCGCCGGCGCCGGAGGGGAACGGGGGCGGCGTGCTCCACTGTCCGTCGGCGGGGTCGAGCAGTTCGAGCCCGCTGCGGGGGTCGCGTTCGGGCCCGGCCTCGGCACCGGCCGCGTAGTAGCTGGTGAACCGGTCGAGCTTGCCCGGCGGCACCGAGAACGCGGTGTCGGTCATCCCGAGCGGCTCGAAGATCCGCTCGGCCAGGAACTGGGGCAGTGGCTCTCCGGTGACCCGGGTGATCAGTACGCCCTGGAGGTCGGAGCTGAGGTTGTACAGCCAGCCGTCGCCGGGCTGGTGCAGGAGCGGGATCCGGGACAGCGCGGCCATCCAGACGTCCGGTGCCGGCACGGCCTGCGGCTGGGGCGGTCCCTGTTTCAGCTCGCTGAACAGCGGGGCGAGCGCGGGCAGCGAGAAGTCGGACGGGAATCCGTATCCCGTACGGGAGGTGAGCAGATGGAGGACGGTGATGGGGCGGAGCGCCGGGACCACGTCGTCCACCGGTGAGGACGGAGTACGCACGACGCTCGGTGACGCCAGCTCCGGGAGCCAGCGCCCGATCGGGTCGTCAAGGGCGATCCGGCCTTCGTCGACCAGCATCATGACGCCGGCGGCGACGACGGGCTTGGTCAGCGAGGCGATGCGGAAGATGGTGTCCCTGGCCATCGGGGCGGTGCCCTCGACGTCGACGGACCCGACGGCCGCGACCTCCTCGCCCCGGTCGCCGCGGGCCACCAGGCCCACCGCTCCCGCCACGGAGCTGTTGCTGACGTGCGTCTCCAGAGTCTTGCTCAGATCGGCCATACACCCACCATCTCAGCCCGCACCCGGCTCCGAGCGTCATTTCGTGCGCGAAAAGCCCGGCCCGCCAGACCGTCGGCGCGAGAGCGCCGCGGCCCGGCAGACCGGGCGTGGGTGGTGTGGGGGAACCACCCGCGCGGTGGCTCAGCCCGTGATGTTCACGTCGATGCAGGCGTAGAAGGCATTGCTGGTGTCGGCGATGTTCCACACCGCGAGCACCTTCTGCTTCCCGCTGAGCCCGCCGAAGTCGACCTTGTGCGTGACGGTCTCACCCGGCTGGGCACCTCCGTCGTCGACCTCGGCGATCTTGTTGCCGCCGACGAAGTACTGCCAGGTGCTGGTGCTGTGACGTGCCGTCAGCTTCCAGCTGAAGTCCTGCGAGGAGCCGACGTCGGTGGCCTTCCAGCC
>NZ_JBNNJZ010000381.1:0-7999 GCF_050270335.1 Streptomyces sp. NPDC059900 | reverse complement strand
GGGCCGTGCATCCTATGGCTCCTCCACCCACACACTCAGGGCGCCCGCACACCCCGCGCCGACCGACACGCGCCGCTCGAAGGTCCGGCCGCGCGCGTCGATGCCGCCGGTGCTGACGCACCGTACGGGGAAGGGCAGCCCGCGGGCCTCGGCGCGGATGTCCGTGAGCTCCTGGAGGGCGTACACGCCGACCTGCACCGCGTAGAACTCCCCGCGCTCCGCCGTGACGTCCAGCGGTGCGAAGGGGGTGGCCCGCGCCCAGCGCGCGGGCAGCCGTGCATAGCGGCCCAGCGGGTGGGCGCGGTCCTCGCCGAAGAGGAGGAACCGCTCGTCCGAGTGGGCCCGCCGCAGCCGCATGCACTCGTCCGCCGTGGCCGCGAAGCCCAGCGGCGCGAAGGAGTCGACGGCACTGGCCGCCTGGTAGCAGAAGGCCTCGGCGCGCGGCAGCTTCTCCCAGCCGGTGGCGGCGTGCAGGCCGCAGCGGTGCACCCAGCCGGGGTCCGCGGTCCGTGTCGGGGGCCGGTAGGCGGCCTGCGGATAGTAGGGCTTGCCCGTGTGCGCGTACGGGAGGTAGTGCACGGCGTAGGTGCCGGGGCCGTCCGCCGGTTCGAAGGCGATGCGCCCGGCCTCGTCCGTGACCTGCACGGTCACGGTGTTGCGCACGCGTTCCCCGGATGGTCCGACCACGATCACGTCCACCGAGGCGGGGTCGGGATCCTGGCGCCGCCAGGGCAGTTCGGCGGCCACGGCCGGGGCCGTGGTGTCCGAGGTGTCGGCTCGTACGAGAATCCGGTGGTTACCGTAGACGTCGCTGTCCCAGGAGCCGATTCCGCATGCCAGCTCCGGATGACCCGTCTCACCCATCTGTGCTCCCCCAAGGGCGCTATTTATTAGGTAAGTTTCTCAATCGCTCCGGGTCACCCTGGAGATCAACCGATCGCGCTGTCAAGGGGGACGCCTTGAATCGGCGAGACCGGGGAGACCGGGAGGGGAGTCCATGAAGAAGGAACCCATGAGCCCCGCGAGTGGGGACCCGTCGCTGCTGCGGCGCCTCAACGCGGCCGCCGCCCTGCGCGTGCTGCGCCAGCGGGACGAGATCACCGTGCCCGAACTGGCCACGCTCATCGGCGTTTCGCGCCCCACGGCCCAGGACCTCACGGCCCAGCTGCTTCGCGAGGGACGCCTGGTGGAGCTGACGCCGGGCAGCGGCAGCGTGGGCAGGCCGGCCCGCAGATTCCGGTTCCGGGCCGAGGCCGCGCACGTCCTCGGCGTGGACATCGGCGCGCACAAGATCCTGGTGCACGCCGCCGATCTGCTCGGGCGCACCGTGGCCACCCAGCGCGTCGCCGTCACGCCCGAACTGTCCGCGCAAGGGCGCCTGGACGCCGTCCGCGAGGCGATCGCGGGCTGCCTGGCCCAGCCCGCCGCGGCGGACGTGCGCCCGCTGGCGGCCGGGGTCGGCACCAGCGGCATGGTGGACGCCGCGGGCCGGGTGGTGGAGAGCGACTCGCTGCCCCAGTGGACGGGCCTGGACCTGACCCGCGAACTGGCCGACGCGGGCCACGGCCCGGTCGTCGTCGGCAACGACATCCAGCTCGCGACCCTCGCCCAGTGCACCGGGGGCGTGTCGGTGGGCGCCGACGACTGCGTGTACCTGTACGTCGGCAACCGCCTCGGCATCGGCCTGTGGCTGCGCGGCGAGCTGCACCGCGGGCATCGCGGCGCGGCGGGGGAGATGGTCGCGGGGGACGGCTGGCAGCGCTGCTACCAGCGGCTTCTCGACTGGTATGCCGGACACCAGGGCGCGGACAGGCCCACCCGCGAGAACGCGGCCCGCGCCGTGGTGACCGCCGCGGCGGCCGGCGACGGCGGGGCGAAATACACCCTGCGCGCCTTCGCCGAGGCGCTCGCCGACTCCCTGGCCCGGCACGTCGCCGTACTCGACCCGCAGACCGTGGTGCTCGGCGGCGGCATCTCCCGTGCGGGCGCCCTGCTCAGCGAGCCGTTCGCGGAGCGGCTCGGCGCGCTCTGCCCCTACCGGCCGACGGTCCAAACCTCCGTACTCGGCGAGGAATCCACCGCAATCGGGGCAGCTCGCCTCGCACTGGAACACATCGATCACGCCGCGCAGAAAAGTCCAACTCTCCAGGACCGGTAAGTGGTTGACGGGCGGGAGCCGCGCTTCGATGATGTGGCTCTCTTTCGGCAAGTTGGCTTCTTAATTGGCCGGCTCTCGACGGCCGTCACGGCTGTCGGCTGCCGTTTTCTGTTCCGTCGTGCCGCCAGGCCAGGGAGTACGTGTGACATCCCCAGCAACGCAACGCAGGCCACGAGCCGCGTCGCCGCCACCGTCCGGGTCGGATCCGAAGACAGATCCGAAGTCCTCAGGGCCGCCGCGCCACCACCGCGTCCCGCTGCGCGTGCGACTGCGCAACAACTGGGTGATGCTCGCCCTCATGGCCCCTGGCCTGCTGTTCTTCCTGTTCTTCTTCTACGTGCCGATGCTCGGCAACGTCATCGCCTTCCAGGACTACCAGCCCTTCATCGGCTTCAAGGACAGCCCCCTCGTCGGCCTCGCCAACTTCCAGGAGCTCTTCGCCGACCCGGCGTTCTGGGAGGCCGTGCGCAACACCCTGGCGTTCGCCGCGCTCCAGCTGATCTTCTTCTTCCCGGCCCCGCTGGCCCTCGCGCTGCTCATCAACAGCCTGGTCAGCCCGCGCGTCAAGAAGTTCGTGCAGAGCGTGGTGTACCTGCCGCACTTCATCTCCTGGGTCCTGGTCGTCGCGCTCTTCCAGCAAGTACTCGGCGGTGCGGGCCTCGTCAGCAACTACCTGCGTGACCACGGCATGTCGGCCCTGGACGTGATGACCGACCCCGACACCTTCTCCCTGCTCATCACCGGGCAGGTGATCTGGAAGGACATCGGCTGGGGCATGATCATCTACCTGGCGGCGCTCGCGAGCGTCGACCAGAGCCTGTACGAGTCGGCCGCCGTCGACGGAGCGGGACGCTGGCGCCGCATGTGGCACGTCACCCTGCCCGCGGTGCGCGGCGTCACGATCATGCTGCTCGTGCTGCGCCTCGGCGACGTCCTGTCCGTCGGCTTCGAGCAGTTCCTGCTCCAGCGCGACGCCGTCGGGGCCCGCGCGTCGGAAGTCCTCGACACGTACATCTACTACCACGGCGTCGTCTACGGCGACTGGGGCGTCGGCGCCGCCGCGGGCCTGGTCAAGGGCGTCGTAGGGGCCCTGATGATCTACGGCGCCAACAAGATCGCCCACGCCTTCGGAGAGCACGGGGTGTACAGCAAATGAGCAGCTTCGGATTCCCCCTGCGCACGCCGCGCACCCGCGAGGAGCGGCCCGCCTGGGAAGAGCCGCCGACGAAGATCGGTTCGACCGCCAAGGCCGTCGTCATCACCGTCGTCTGCGCCGTGATGATCCTGCCCTTCCTCACGGTCCTCTCCACCAGCCTGGCCTCCCGCGAGGAGATCACCGAGGCGGGCGGCTTCGTGCTCTTCCCCACGGACCCGACCCTGGAGGCGTACCGCACGATCCTCTCCGGAGGCATCGTCTCGCGCGCCGTCGTCGTCAGCGTCCTGATCACACTCGTCGGCACGGCGCTCTCGCTCCTGACGACGATCGCGCTCGCCTACGCGCTGAGCAAGCGCGGCGTGCCCGGCAGCAAGCCGATCCTGCTTCTCGTGCTCTTCACGCTGCTCTTCGTGCCGGGCATGGTGCCGATGTACGTGGTGGTCAAGGAGCTCGGACTCCTCGACTCCTACTGGTCGTTGATCCTGCCCGTCATGATCAACGCCTTCAATCTCGTGGTCCTGCGGGCGTTCTTCATGAACATCCCCGAGGAGCTCTACCAGGCGGCGCGGATCGACGGCGCGGGCGACTGGCGGATCCTGACCCGCATCGTGATGCCGCTCTCCAAGGGCGTCGTCGCCGTCGTCGGGCTCTTCTACGCGGTGACGTACTGGAACGCCTTCTTCAACGCGATGCTCTACCTCAACGACTCGGGCAAGTGGCCCATCCAGCTGGTCCTGCGCACGTACGTCGTCCAGGGCAAGTCCATCTCGGGCGACCAGCTCGGCGTCAGCCACATGCCGCCCCAGCAGTCGATCTCCATGGCGGTCGTCATGATCGCGCTCATCCCGATCCTGCTGCTCTTTCCCTTCCTCCAGAAGTACTTCACCAAGGGCGTGCTCACCGGCGCCATCAAGGGCTGAGCTCCTTGTCCCTCACCCCCTTTGCGGAGATTCCCATGACCGGCATGTCCCGACGTACCTTCCTCAGCCTCTCCACCGCCGTCGCGGCGGGCGCGGCCGCCACCTCGCTGACGGGCTGCGGCTCCGGCACCAAGAAGACCGGAGAGGCGGCATCGGCGAAGGTGAAGCTGCCTTCGTACGTCCCCTTCGGCAAGGTCAAGCCCGATCTGCCGCCCAACGCGAAGGGCTTGTCGGCGGGCTTCCTGTCCTACCCCAAGGACCTGGTGCGCAGCGTCCCGAAGGCCCCCGGCGACGGTTCGAAGATCACGGTGCTCACCGAGATCTGGACGCAGCCGCCTGCCCCTGCGGGCTCCAACGCCCACTGGAAGAAGGTGAACAAGGAACTCGGCGTCGACCTGGAAGCGATCCTGGGCACCGACCCCGGCTACGAGGAGAAGTTCTCCGCCGTCATCGCGGGCGGCGACCTGCCCGACCTCCTGTGGATACCCCCGAACCAGGGCATCCAGCACATCGCCGAACTCCTCGAGGCCAAGTGCGCGGACATCACGCAGTACGTGTCCGGTGACGCGGTGAAGGACTATCCGAACCTGGCCGCGATGACCCCCGCGCACTGGAAGACGGCGGTGGTCAACGGCAAGATCTGGGGCGCGCCCAGCCCGTACCCGGCCGTGGGCCAGGTCTACGGCGGAAACCCGGAGGTCTGGGAGAAGGCCGACGGTCTCTCGGCCGCCGACCCCGAGGAGTTCCTCGCCAAGTGCAAGGAGGTCACCGGCGGCAAGGTCTGGGCCCTCGAACCGATCTACGTCAACGCGGCCAGCGTGCTGAGCCAGTGTTTCGGCGCCCCCAACAAGTGGCGGCAGAACAAGGACGGCTCGCTCACCTGGTGGCAGGAGACCGACGAGTACACCGAAGCGCTGAACTTCGTCCTCAAGCTGAAGCAGGCCGGGGTCTTCTACCCCGGCAACCCCAACATGGCGGACGCGAACACCAAGCTGGCGCAGGGATCGATCGGCGCGGTCGTCTTCGCCAACCCGTTCAACGCGCGCAAGGACATCCGCGTCCAGGACCCCGGCATCGCCGCCGAGATCCTGATCCCGTTCGGGGCGGGCGGCAAGAAGCCCAAGCACCACTACCACCTCGGCACGATCGGCTACACGGCCATCAAGAAGGGCGACGAGAAGCGGGTGCGCATGCTGCTCGGCGTGCTCAACTACCTGGCCGCGCCGTTTGGCACCACCGAGCGCGAGTTCCTCGAATTCGGTACCGAGGGCGAGGACTTCACGTACGACAAGAACGGCTTCCCGGAGCGCTCTAAGACGGGAAAGAAGCAGGTCGAAGGCCTCTTCAGCGGTCTGACCACGGCCACCACCTCGCCCTTCGCGCTCGTCGCCTCGACGTTCCCGGGCACCGAACGGGCCCGGGACGTCAAGGACGTCTACGCCGCCGAGCAGAAGCTCATCGAGAACGCCGTCCAGAACCCGACGGTCGGCCACTACTCGGACGCGTACACCCAGCACTACGGCCGCATGTCGACGGAGGCGAAGGACCTCGTCAACGACATCGTGGGCGGCCGCAAGAAGCTGAGCGAGTGGAAGCCGTTCTGGGCGGAGTGGCGGAACAAGGGCCTTGAGCAGATGGCGCGGGAATACCAGAAGTCCATCGAGCAGAGCGCCTGAGCGCCCCGCTAGCGCCCGCGGCCGGCCTTCGCCAGTTCCGACTTCCGGTACGAGTACGCGAAGTACACGACGAGGCCGGCCGCGAACCACACCGCGAACCGCACCCATGTCTGCCACTGGAGGAACGTGATCAGCCAGATGGAGAAGACGACCCCGATCGCGGGCACCACCGGCATGCCCGGGCAGCGGAACGAACGCGGCAGGCCGGGCTGCTTGTAGCGCAGCACGATCACCGCGACGCACACCACGACGAAGGCCAGCAGGATGCCGATGTTGGTCAGCTCGGCCGCCTCGCCGATCGGCAGGAACCCGGCGATGGCGGCCGACGCGAACCCGACGATCCACGTCACGCGCGTCGGCACATGCCGGGTCTTGTGCGTCTTGGCGAACCACTTCGGCAGCAGCCCGTCGCGCGACATGCTGAACCAGACGCGGGTGACGCCGAGCATGAAGGTGAACATCACGGTGAGGATGCCGATGATCGCGCCGATGGCGATGACATCGGCGAGACCGCCCAGGCCCACCGACTTGAACGCGGTGGAGAAGCCGCTCTCCGGGTCGATGTCCTTGTAGCTCTGCATGCCGGTGAGGACGAGGCAGGCCAGGACGTACAGGACCATCGAGATCGCCAGCGAGTAGAGGATCGCCTTGGGCATGTGGCGCTGCGCGTCCTTGGACTCCTCGGCGGCGGTGCTCATGGCGTCGTAGCCGAAGACCGCGAAGAAGACCGTGGCCGCGCCGGTGAACGCCCCGCTGACACCGAAGGGGAAGAACGGCTTGTAGTTGCCGGTGTTGATGTGGAAGAACCCGACCGCGATCACCACGAGCACGACGATGACCTTCAGCACGACGACGATCATCTCGAAGCGGGCCGCGTTCTTGATGCCGAGGGTCAGCAGGTAGGCGATGAGCAGGCACAGGGCCGCGGCGAACAGGTCGACCTTGTGGCCGTCGCCGGTGCCGGGCGCGCCCAGCATCCAGTTCGGCAGCTGCGCGCCCATGTCGTTCAGGAGGAAGTTGAAGTAGCCCGAGATGCCGATCGCGACCACCGCCACGATCGCCGTGTACTCCAGGAGCAGGTCCCAGCCGATGAACCAGCCCACCAGCTCGCCGAGGACCACGTACCCGTAGGTGTACGCCGATCCCGCCTTCGGGATCAGGCCCGCGAACTCGGCGTACGAGAAGGCCGCCGCCGCGCTCGCGATTCCGGCGATGAGGAAGGAGATGAGGACGGCGGGTCCGGCCGTGCCGTTGGCCACCGTCCCGGCGAGGGTGAAGATGCCGGCGCCGATGATGCCGCCGACGCCGATCGCGGTGAGCTGCCAGAGGCCGAGCGAGCGGGAGAGCCCGCCACCCGCGCCGCTTTCGGTCTCGTCGATGTGCTCGATGGGCTTGCGGCGCAGAACGCCCTGCCCCATCCGGAGTCCGGCCATGAGCTCCACCCTTGTTCGCAGACGGCAGTCGGCTGATGGCGGATCATGATGGCCCGGGCGTGCGCATGACGGAAGACGCCACACCTCTGGTGCGGGTGCGGGTTCAGCAGTCTGGCCGCTGCGCGGCACGGCAGCACGGCTGCGGGTTACGGCACCACGGTGACGGGCCAGCGGCCCGCCTTGACCAGGCGTACCGCGACGGAGCCGACGATGCGGTGCCCTGCCTGCTCGGACGCGCCGACGACCACGGCGTCGGCCTTGAGGTCGTCGGCCGCGGTGACCAGCCCGCTGTAGGGGTCGCCGCGGAAGGTGTGGAACTCCCAGCGCACGTCGAATATGTCCTTCACCCGCTCGGCCGCGTCTCTGATCTCGGTGATCAGTGACTCGGCGATCTCGTCGGTCGTGTCGGCCACCGGGGCGCCGAGTGCGGCGCCCGCGGCCATCACGGGCTGGACGTAGACGACGGCGAGCAGTGCGTGCTGCCGCCGCGCCAGGCCTCCGGCGTAGGCCGCGGCCCGGAGCGACGATTCGGACCCGTCGACACCGACGACGATCACCTTGGGGCCGTCGGTACCGCGTTCGAACTGGTGGGAGTGGTCTTCAGTCACGCCGAGAGGCTATCGGAGCCGGGAAGCCGCCTCCGTTGCGGGCAGGCG
>NZ_JBNNJZ010000380.1:0-8016 GCF_050270335.1 Streptomyces sp. NPDC059900 | reverse complement strand
CATCCCTGCAGTTCCCGCCATCCCCGCAATCCCGGTCGCCCGCAATCAAAGCGAAGCGTCACGCGTCCCGCTTCTTCAGCAGCGCATAGCCGCCGATCAGTGCAAGCGCTACCCACACCACCATGATCCCGAGCCCGCCCCAGGGGCCGTACGGGCTGTCGTCGTCCAGCGGTGTCTTCACCTGCATGATCTTGCTGCCCGCCTGGTCGGGCAGGAAACGCCCGATCTTCTTCGTGGCGGAGACGTTGCCCAGGATGCTGGAGATCAGGAAGAAGAACGGCATCAGGATACCGAGCGACAGCATCGGGCTGCGCAGCATCATCGCCACGCCCATCGAGAACATCGCGATGAGCGTCATGTAGAGCCCGCCGCCGATCACCGCGCGCAGCACGCCCGGATCGCTGATCAGCGCCTTGTGCTCGCCGAGCATCGCCTGCCCGAGGAAGAACGAGATGAAGCTGGTGACCAGGCCCACCACCAGAGCGAGCAGGGTGGCGACGGCGACCTTGCTCGCCATGAAGGTCGCGCGCTGCGGCACCGCGGCGAGCGAGGTGCGGATCATGCCGGTGCTGTACTCGTTCGAGACGACGAGCACCCCGAAGACGATCATCGCGAGCTGGCCGAGGCTCGTGCCCGCGAAGCTGGTGAAGGTCGGGTCGAACACCCGGCGGTCCTGGGCGTTGAGGCTGTCGTAGTCGTTCTTCGCCAGAATGCTGATCAACAGGCCGAGACCGACCGTGACGACCAGGGCCAGACCCAGCGTCCACACGGTCGACGAGACCGAGCGGATCTTGGTCCACTCCGACTTCAGTACCTGCGTCGCGGCCATCGTTCAGGACCTCTTCTTCTGCTGCTGCCAGTCCGCGCCCCAGCCCCCGGCCGCTCCCGGCGGTCCGGGCTGTCCGGCCGACCCGGGCGGCGGCGGGGCGGCGCCGGGCGCCGCGTGATCGGCATGTGCGTGATACTCCACCGACTCCGCGGTGAGCTGCATGAAGGCCTCCTCCAGGGAAGCCTGCTGAGGGCTCAGTTCGTGCAGCACGAGCTGGTGCCGTGCGGTGAGCTCGCCCAGGTCCTCCGACGGGGTGCCGTCGACTTCCAGGACGCCGTTGCCCGCCTCGACGGCGGTGACGCCCTCCTGGTGCAGCGCGTCGAGCAGCCGCTCGCGCTCCGGCGAGCGCAGCCGGACGTACGAGCGTGAGTTCTGCCGGATGAAGTCCGCCATGGAGGTGTCGGCGAGGAGCCGCCCCTGTCCGATCACGACGAGGTGGTCGGCGGTCAGCGCCATCTCACTCATCAGGTGGGAGGAGACGAAGACCGTGCGGCCCTGCGCGGCGAGGGACTTCATGAGATTGCGGATCCAGTGGATGCCCTCGGGGTCGAGCCCGTTGACCGGCTCGTCGAACATCAGGATCTCGGGGTCGCCGAGCAACGCCCCCGCGATGCCGAGCCGCTGGCCCATGCCGAGCGAGAACCCCTTGGCCTTCTTCTTGGCGACCCGGGTCAGGCCCACGGTGTCGAGCACCTCGTGGACGCGGGCGCGCGGGATGCCGTTGCTCTGTGCGAGGCAGAGGAGGTGATTGAAGGCGCTGCGACCGCCGTGCATGGCCTTGGCGTCGAGCAGGGCGCCGATGTACTTGAGGGGGTCCTTCAGCTGTGCGTACCGCTTGCCGTCGATCCGGGCGGCCCCCGCCGTGGGGTTGTCGAGCCCGAGCATCATCCGCATCGTCGTGGACTTGCCCGCCCCGTTCGGCCCGAGGAAGCCGGTGACGATGCCCGGATGCACGGTGAAGGTGAGGTCGTTGACGGCCATCTTCTCGCCGTACCGCTTGGTCAGCCCCTCGAGCTCGATCATGCGGCCACGCTAAAACGGGACAGAGCCCCCTGCCACTTGGAGTGACAGGAGGCTCCGCAGGCCTCGGGGGGAGTGCCTTACCGGGTCTGCTGGGCGGGAACCCCACGGGAGACGGGCTCGTCGTCGGCGGGCGTACCCGCGGCGGCGACGGCCGCACCCGTGAGGGTGGCCAGCATTTCGCGCACGTTGGTGAGCTGGGCGTTGATGCTGTCGCGGCGGTTGGTCAGAGCGGCGAGCTCGCGCTCGGACTCGCTCCGGATCCGGTCGGCCTTGGCGTTCGCGTCCGCGACGATGTCCTCGGCCTGGCGCTGAGCGGTCTCCACGGTCTGACGGGCACGACGCTCGGCGTCCGTCCGCAGCTTCTCCGCCTCGAGGCGCAGCTGCTCGGCACGGTGCTCGATCTCCGCGAGGCGCTTCTCGGCCTTGGCCTGACGCGAGGCCAGGTCACGCTCGGACTGCTCGCGGCGCTTGGCGAGGTTCGTCTCGAAGTCGGCCGCGGCCTGGGCGGCCTTGGCGCGGGTCTCCTCGAAGAGGGCGTCCGCCTCCTCGCGCTTCTGCTGGGCGTCCTTCTGCGCCTCGCTGCGCAGCGCGCCGGCCTCGCCCTTGGCCTTCTCGACGATCCGGACGCCCTCGTCCTCCGCCTTGGCCTTGCGCTCGGCCGCGAACGACTCGGCGTCGTTGCGCACCTGCTGGGCCGCCGACTCGGCGAGCTCGCGGTGCTGCTCGGCTGCGCGACGGGCCTCCTCGCGCAGGTCCTTCGCCTCCTCCTCGGCGAGGCGGAGGATCTTCTCGACGCGTGCGCCGAGACCCGCGTAAGACGGTTCGGCGTCGGCCACCTGGGCCTGCGCGTTCTGCGTCTCGAGGTGGAGCTCCTCAATGCGCTTTTCCAGAGCAGTGATACGAGCAAGAGCGCTGTCACGGTCGGAGACGAGCTTGGAGATACGTTCGTCCACCTGAGCGCGGTCGTACCCACGCCGCACAAGCTCGAAGCCGTAGGGGGAAGTGTCGCTCATGGGGTTCCTGTCGAATGAGACCGGTGAGGTGATAGGGGGAATCCTAGGGGTCCAAGCGGCGTGTCATCGAGCGGATGCCCGTTTGATCTGGAGAATGACACCCCTTTTGAGTGGCTAACCGCCGGAGCACTTGCCAGCGACAGTGCCGAAGGTCCTTACAAAGCACGCCAGATGTTCTTTGGCTAGCCCTCAGACGGCTTGCCACCCGATCGAGTTGATCCCGCGGCTGCGCCGGCCTTGACCCCACTGTCCTTCGCGCCGGCGATCGGTGGAGCCTCAAAAGACTCCAACGCCTCCAGCACGTCCTGGACACGGGAAATCTCGGCGTTGATGTCCTCGCGGCGCCGGACCAAAACCTCGAGTTCGCGTTTGCCCTCGTCAACCGTACGCTCCGCCTCGGCCTCCGCTTCGGCCTTGACGCGCTCGGCGTCCCGCACCAGCCCGGCGACCTTCGTCTCGGCTTCCTTGAGCAGCGCCTCGGCCCGCTTCACGGCGGAGATCCGCACCTTGCCGGCCTCGGAACTCGCGTCCGAAACCAGCTCCTTGGCCTTCGCCTCGGCCTCGGCGAGCTGCTCCTCCGCGGCCTTCACCAGGGCGTCACAGCGTTCACCCGCGGTCTTCATCGCCTCGGCCGACTCGCGGCGCGCCCGCTCGTGCAACTCCTCGATCTCGGCGGTGAGACGGTCACGCTGCTCCTCGGAACGCTCCCTTATGGCCGTCGCGTCCCTGCGGGCGCCGACGAGCAGTTCGTCCGCGTCCGTACGGGCCTTCTCCACCGCGGAGTTGCCCTCGACCGTCGCCTCGGAGACCAGACGGTCGGCCTCCGTACGCGCGGCACCGACCATCGTGTCGGCCTGGGCCTCCGCTTCCGTGGTGGCCTTGAGCGCCTTCTCCCGGGCGTCGGTCGTCAGCTTCTCGGCCTCGGCCACCGCTTCCGTGATGAGCGTGTCGACCTGCTCGGCCGCCTCGGAGCGGCGCTTGTTGGCCGCCTGGCGCGCCTCGTCCTTGGTCTGTTCGGCCTCGTCCCGCGCCTGCGAGGTGAGCCGCTCGGCCTCGGCCGCCGCCTCCGCCTTGACGCGCTCGGCGTCGGAACGGATGCGCTCGGCGTGCTGCTGGGCGGAGCCGACCGTCTCGGCGGCGTCCGCGCGAAGCCGCTCGGCGTCGCCCGTGGCGTCCGAGATGAGCTTCTCGGCCTTGGCCACCGACTCCGAGCGCACCCGCTCGGCCTCCGAAGCCGTCTCCCGGCGCAGCCGGTCGACCTCCGCCGCGGTCTCGGTCTGGAGCCGCTCGGCCTCCGCGACCGTCTCGTTCTGCAGCCGCTCCGCCTCGCCGCGCGCCTCACCGATCAGCTGGTCGGCCTGGCTCGCGGCGTCGCTGCGGATGCGGTTGGCGTCCTCGCGGGCGTCGGCACGGGTGCGGGACGCGTCCTGCTCGGCCGTCGCGATGGCGTCCGAGGCCTCGGTGCGCGAGCGCTGGGCGTGCTCGGAGGCGTCCGAGCGCAGCCGCTCGGCCTCCGCGATCGCCTCCGCGACGGTGCGCTCGGCAAGAGACTTGGCGGCCTCGGTCTCCTCGCTCGCCTCGCGCCGGGCGCGGTTGACGTCCTCCGCGGCGCGCTCCCGCTCGGCGTAGGCGTCGGAGCGGACGCGGTCCGCCTCCTCCTGCGCCTCGGTCCTGGTGCGCTCCGCGGCGTGCTCGGCGGCGCTGCGCAGGCCCGCGATCTCTTCCTGCGCCGACTCCTGGAGGCCCGACACGGAATCCCGTACGGACTGCGCGGTCTGCTCGGCGCTCGAGACCATCTCGGTGGCCCTGCGGTCGGCCTCCTCGACGAGGCGCACGGCCTCCGCCTGGGCCTCCTCGACGCGTTTGCGGGCCGATGCGAGGAGTTCCTCGCTCTGCTCGCGGGCGCGCTCGCGTTCCTGGTCGGCCTCGGCGCGCGCGGAGCTGAGGGTCTCCTCGGCCTCCCTGCGGCGCCTGGCGGCCTCTTCCTGGGCGGCGGACAGGGCCTCGGCGGCCTCCGCGCCCACCCGCTCGGCGGCGGCTGCCGCCTCCGAGCGCAGCCGGTCGGCCGACTCCTGGGCCTCGGTCTTGAGCCGCTCGGCCTCGGTGGCGGCGTCCGAACGCAGCCGCACGGCGATGTTCTCGCCCTCGGCGCGGGCCTGCGAGGCGTCGGCCGCGGCCTCGGTGCGCAGCCGCTCGGCCTCCGTCTCGGCCTGCGACTGCAAGGTGCGGATCCGCTCGGCGGACTCCGCGCGCAGGCGGTCCGTCTCGTCCGACGCCTCCTTGCGGATGCGCTCGGCCTCGGCGCGGGCGTCGGTCAGCGCCTGCTCGGCGGAGGCGAGGCGCTCCTCGGCCTCCGTGCGCAGGCGCGTCAGCTCGTCGGCCGCCTCGGACTGGCGTGCCGCTATCGCCCGCTCGGTCTCCTCGTGCAGCGCCCGGGCGGCGTCCTCGGCCTCGGACTTCGTGGCCTCGGCCTGCTCGGCGGCCTCCTCGCGGTGCCGCTCGGCCTCGCCGCGGGTGCGCTCCAGGGTCTCCTCGGCCTGCTTGCGCAGGGACGTGGCGCGCTCGATGGCCTCCGTGCGCACGCGGTCGCTGTCGGCGCCGGCCGTGGTCCGCAGCTCCTCCGCGTCGGCCTTCGCCTTGGCGAGCAGCTCTTCGGCGGACTTGGCCGCCTCTTCGATCTGCTGGACGACCTCGCGCCTGGCTTCGCCGCGGATCCGCTCACCCTCGGTGACCGCGTCGGCCCGCAGCTGCTCGGCCTCGCCGCGCAGGCGGCGGGCCTCCTCCTGCAGCTCGACGGTCTTGGCGCGGTACTCCTTGGTGTCGTCCTTCGCCGTGCCCTTGAGCTGCTCGGCGATGTCGTGCGCCTCGGCGCGCAGCCGGTCCGCCTCGGCCTCGGCCTCGGTGCGGATCCGCTCGGCCTCCTCCGTGGCGGCCTTCGTCGTCTCCTTGGCGTCCTTGGACGCCTTGTCGAGTACGTCCTCCGCCGTGCGGGCCGCCTTGGCGAGCTGGCCCGCGGTCTCCTCGGCGGTGATCGTGCGCGCCTTCTCGCCGGCGTCCTTGACCAGCTGCTCGGCCTCGGCGCGGGCGTCGGCGACGAGCTGCTCGGCCTCGGCCTTGGTGGCCTCGGCCTCCTTCGTGGCCTCCCCGACCAGGCGCGCGACCTGCTCCTTGGCGGTGCGCGTGCGCTGTTCGTTGGCTCCCTCGGCGGCCGACAGCTGCTTGGACGCGAGGTCCTTCGCCTCGGCGACGACCTTCTCCGCCTCCGTGCGCGCCTCGCGCAGGGCCGTCTCGGCCTCCGCCATGCGCTGCTCGGCGGCCCGGCTCGACTCGGTCGCCTGGCGGCGCGCCTGCTCGGACTCGGTGGCCGTGGTGGAGCGCAGCTGCTCGGCGTGGTCGGTGGCCTCCTGCGCCTGCGTGGACGCGGCGTTCAGGAGGCGCTCGGCGTCCGTGCGGGCCCGGCGCAAAATCGTCTCGGCCTCGGCGCGGGCGGACTCGGCGTCGCCGGCGAGGCGCTGGCGGGCCTCCTCGGCCACGCGCTCGGCCTCGGCGCGGGCGGCGGCCAGGGCCTGGTCGGCCTCGGCGCGCGACTCGTCGAGCAGCCGGCGCGCCTGCTGTTCCGTACGGGCGCGCAGCTGCTCGGCCCACGCCACGTTCTCGTTGACGTGCGACTCGACGGTCTGGCGGCGCTCGGACAGCTCCTGGTCCAGCTGCTGGCGGCGTGACACCGCCTCGGAGTGCAGCTCGGACTGGAGCCTGGCCTGCTGTTCGGCGTGCTCCTGGAGGATCCGCTGGGTCTGCGCACGGGCGTCGCGCAGCTCCCGCTCGGCGTCCTGGCGCAGCTGGTCGGCCTGGATCTGGGCATTACGGAGCAACTGCTCGGCCTGATAGCCGATGTCCGCGCCGTCATAGGCAGGGCGGGACGCGAGGTTGCGGCGCGCCTCGTGCAGCTTGGCGCGCAACACCTCGACCTGGTAGCCGAGGTCTTCGGCGTGCTGAACAGCCTTCTCTCGCTCGGTCTTCAGCCGGTCCATCTCGGCCTCGAACCGCGAAAGATGGTCCGTCTCAGCCCGCGAGCTCTCTTGGCGTTCGTAGCCCCGCACTGCGCGGTCCCATCCGTCCCCTGGTCGCAAGTCTCTTCGTACGAGCCCTGTCCATCCGCCGAACGGGGCCCACGGGGAATGGTGTCAGATCAACAGCAGAGCATGGGCTGCTGCCCCGACGCTCGTCCCCCGAAACCCGGACCCCGGCAAGCGGCCGCCCAGCGTACGGACGACCGGCCGCCCCATTTTCGGACGGCCGACCCCAACCCTACCGGCCCAAGTATGCGGAGGTCAGTGCTCCGGTGACTCCTGAGCTGCCGAGGTGACGAGTTCGGTGAGCACTCCGTGACAGTCCTTGGGGTGCAGGAAGGTGATACGGGAGCCCATGGAGCCGATCCGGGGCTCCTCATAAAGGACACGTACCCCCTTTTCCTTGACGGCGGCGGCGTCGCCGTCGACATCCGCGGTGCCGAAGGCGATGTGGTGCACGCCCTCGCCGTTCTTCGCGAGCCATTTGCCCACGGCGGAGTCGTCGCGGGTCGGTTCGAGAAGTTGCAGGTAGGAGGCGCCGCCGTCACTGGTCTCATTGATCTTGAGCATGGCCTCGCGCACGCCCTGCTCTTCATTGACCTCGGTGTGGAACACCGTGAAGCCATAAGTCTCGCGGTAGAACTCGACGGTCTTGTCGAGGTCGAAACAGGCGATCCCGATGTGGTCGATTCGCGTCAGCATGTTTTAAGTGCAGCCCTTCCGGCGGTGATTACGCAACGTGCGCGCGATCACACCGGAGGCCCGGTGACGCGCGGCGTACCGCTCAGTACATTCAAGTAAACCCTCATTAACTCCTCCTCCCAAGGGGCCGTGGCACATGTCTGGAACGACCGGTACCACCTCAGTGATCGTCGCGGGCGCACGAACGCCCATGGGCCGCCTGCTCGGCTCCCTGAAGTCCTTCTCCGGCGCGGACCTGGGCGGTTTCGCGATCAAGGCCGCGCTCGACCGGGCCGGCATCGGCGGCGACCAGGTGCAGTACGTGATCATGGGGCAGGTCCTCACGGCCGGGGCAGGGCAGATCCCGGCACGCCAGGCCGCCGTCAAGGCGGGCATCCCC
>NZ_JBNNJZ010000379.1:0-8029 GCF_050270335.1 Streptomyces sp. NPDC059900 | reverse complement strand
AAGGGTGTCGCCAAGAAGGACTGGAAATCCCTCGGTCTTCCCGACTGGGCGAACACCAACAAGGACATCAAGGATCCGCTCGAGGGATTCCTCTACCCCTCCAGTTATCCGGTCGCGAAGGGGCAGAAGCCTCAGGACGTCCTCAAGAAGATGGTCTCCCACGCGACCGTGAAGTACGACGAGTTGGGCCTCAAGGCGAAGGCCGCCCAGCTGAACCTGAAGGATCCGCTCCAGGTGCTCACGGTGGCGAGCCTGGTCCAGGCCGAAGGCAAGTACAAGCACGACTTCGACAAGGTCGCGACGGTCGTCTACAACCGCCTCAAGCCGAACAACACCGAGACCTACGGGCTTCTCGACTTCGACTCGACGGTGAATTACGCCAAGGCCGAAAGCACCTTGGAAACCGGCACGGTCGACGATCTGCGCAAGTTCAACGACCCGTACAACACCTACAAGATCAAGGGTCTGCCCCCCGGCCCGATCGGTAACCCCGGGGACGAGGCGCTCAACTCCGCGCTCAATCCGGCCAAGGGGAACTGGTACTACTTCGTCTCCATCAATGCGGACAAAACGCTGTTCGCCGAGACGAATGAGCAACACGAGCGCAACCGTCAGAAGTACCTCGAGGAACAGAAGAAGAATTCCGGCTGATGAGCATCGAGCGCCGAGCCGCAGTCCTCGGCTCACCCATCGCCCACTCCCTCTCCCCGGTGCTGCACCGCGCCGCATACGGGGAGCTGGGCCTTGCCGACTGGACGTACGACCTGTTCGACGTCGACGAGGCGGCCCTGCCCGGGTTCCTGAAGGGCCTCGGCCCCGAGTGGGCCGGGCTCTCGCTGACGATGCCGCTCAAGCGCGCGGTGATCCCGCTGCTCGACGAGATCAGCGGGACCGCCGCGTCCGTCGAGGCGGTCAACACCGTCGTCTTCGGCGAGGACGGCCGCCGCGTCGGAGACAACACCGACATCCCCGGCATGGTCGCCGCGCTGCGGGAACGCGGAATCGAGCAGGTCGAGACGGCGGCGATCCTCGGTGCAGGCGCCACCGCGTCGTCCGCCCTCGCCGCGCTCGCCCGGATCTGCTCGGGCGAAGTCGTCGCCTATGTACGCAGCGAGGCGCGCGCCGCCGAGATGCGGCAGTGGGGCGAGCGGCTCGACGTGGAGGTGCGCACGCAGGACTGGGCGGACGCCGAGCAGGCGCTGAACGCGCCGCTGGTGATCGCCACGACTCCGGCGGGCGCCACCGACGCGCTCGCGGCGGCCGTGCCCGAGCGGCCCACCACTCTCTTCGACGTCCTGTACGACCCGTGGCCCACCGCTCTGGCGGCCCGCTGGTCGATGTACGGCGGGGCGGTCGTCAGCGGGCTCGATCTCCTCGTGCACCAGGCCGTGCTGCAGGTCGAGCAGATGACCGGACGTACGTCCGCGCCGCTGGCCGCGATGCGCAAGGCCGGGGAGCACGCGCTGGCGGCGCGTTAGCGCGTCCGCTTTCCGGAGACGTCCGCTTTGTGGACCGGAGGCCGGGGCTCGCGTCGCGACGTGGGAGGATCAGGGTGGCGGGCCAGGGCCGCGCACCCGGTCGCGCCACGCAGTTCCAGGCGCGAGCATGAGGAGCACCGTTGAGCAGGTTGCGTTGGCTGACCGCGGGAGAGTCCCACGGACCCGCACTTGTCGCGACGCTGGAGGGTCTTCCCGCCGGCGTGCCGATCACCACGGAGATGGTGGCGGACCACCTGGCCCGGCGGCGCCTCGGCTATGGGCGCGGTGCGCGCATGAAATTCGAGCGTGACGAGGTCACCTTCCTGGGCGGCGTCCGGCACGGCCTGACCATGGGTTCGCCGGTGGCGATCATGGTGGGCAACACCGAGTGGCCCAAGTGGGAACAGGTCATGGCGGCCGACCCCGTCGACCCCGAGATCCTCGCCGACTCGGCCCGCAACGCCCCGCTGACCCGCCCCCGGCCCGGCCACGCCGACCTCGCGGGCATGCAGAAGTACGGCTTCGACGAGGCCCGGCCCGTCCTGGAGCGCGCCTCCGCACGTGAGACCGCGGCCCGCGTCGCGCTCGGCGCGGTCGCCCGTTCGTACCTGAAGGAGACGGCCGGGATCGAGATCGTCAGCCACGTCACGGAGCTGGCGGCGGCCAAGGCGCCCTACGGCGTCTACCCGACCCCCGCCGACGTCGAGAAGCTCGACGCCGACCCGGTGCGCTGCCTCGACGCGGACGCGAGCAAGGCGATGGTCGCCGAGATCGACCAGGCCCACAAGGACGGCGACACCCTGGGCGGCGTCGTCGAGGTGCTCGCGTACAACGTGCCCGTCGGGCTCGGCTCGCACGTGCACTGGGACCGGCGGCTCGACGCGCGGCTCGCCGCCGCGCTCATGGGCATCCAGGCCATCAAGGGCGTCGAGGTCGGCGACGGCTTCGACCTCGCGCGGGTGCCGGGTTCCAAGGCGCACGACGAGATCGTCTCCACCGACGACGGCATCCGGCGCACCTCCGGCCGCTCCGGCGGCACCGAGGGCGGCCTGACCACCGGTGAGCTGCTGCGCGTACGCGCCGCGATGAAGCCCATCGCGACCGTGCCGCGCGCGCTCGCCACCGTCGATGTCGCCACCGGCGAGGCCACCAAGGCGCACCACCAGCGCTCCGACGTGTGCGCGGTCCCGGCTGCCGGCATCGTCGCCGAGGCGATGGTCGCGCTGACCCTGGCCGACGCCGTCGCCGAGAAGTTCGGCGGCGACAGCGTGCCCGAGACCCGGCGCAACGTCACCTCGTACCTCGACAACCTCCAGATCCGGTGACCGGCCCGCAGATCGTCCTGGTCGGGCCGATGGGCGTGGGCAAGTCGACGGTGGGCGCCCTGCTCGCCGAGCGTCTCGGCAGCGCTTTTCGGGACACCGACGCCGACATCGTGCTCGCACAGGGCCGGGAGATCGCGGAGATCTTCGTGGACGAGGGCGAGCCGCACTTCCGCGCGCTCGAACGGGAGGCCGTGCGTACGGCGCTCGCCGAGCACGAGGGAATCCTCGCCCTCGGCGGCGGCGCGGTCCTCGACGACTCGACCCGCGCGCTTCTCGCCCCGCACGCCGTCATCTATCTGTCGATGGACGTCGAGGAGGCGGTCAAGCGCACCGGCCTCAACCAGGCGCGCCCGCTGCTCGCGGTCAACCCGCGCAAGCAGTGGCGCGAACTGATGAACGCCCGCCGCCACTTGTACGCCGAAGTCGCCCGCGCCGTCGTCGCTACCGACGACCGCACCCCCGAAGAGGTCGCCCAGGCGGTCCTCGACGCACTGGAGTTGAAGGAAGCATGACGGAGACCGCTGAGACGTCGGGGCACACGCCCACCCGCATCCAGGTCGGCGGCACCGCGGGCACCGAACCGTACGAGGTCCTTGTCGGGCATCAGCTCCTCGGCGAGCTGCCCGGCCTGATCGGCGAGCAGACCAAGCGCGTCGCGATCATCCACCCGGAGGCGCTCGCCGAGACCGGCGACGCGCTCCGCGACGACCTGGCGGAACAGGGCTTCGAGGTCGTCGCCATCCAGGTGCCGAACGCCGAGGAGGCCAAGACCGCCGAGGTCGCCGCGTACTGCTGGAAGGCGCTCGGCCAGTCCGGCTTCACCCGCAGCGACCTCATCATCGGCGTCGGCGGCGGGGCCACCACGGACCTCGCCGGTTTCGTGGCCGCGACGTGGCTGCGCGGGGTGCGCTGGATCGCCGTGCCGACCACCGTGCTCGGCATGGTGGACGCCGCGGTCGGCGGCAAGACCGGCATCAACACCGCCGAGGGCAAGAACCTGGTGGGCTCCTTCCACCCGCCGGCCGGGGTGCTGTGCGACCTCGCGGCGCTCGACTCGCTGCCGGTCAACGACTTCGTGTCGGGCCTCGCGGAGATCATCAAGGCCGGTTTCATCGCCGACCCGGTGATCCTCGAACTGATCGAGGCGGACCCCGAGGCCGCGCGCAGCCCGCAGGGCCCGCACACCGCCGAGCTGATCGAGCGCTCCATCAAGGTCAAGGCCGAGGTCGTCTCCGGCGATCTCAAGGAGTCGGGCCTGCGTGAGATCCTCAACTACGGTCACACGCTCGCCCACGCCATCGAGAAGAACGAGCGCTACAAGTGGCGGCACGGCGCCGCCGTCTCCGTGGGCATGGCCTTCGCGGCCGAACTCGGCCGCCTGGCCGGCCGCCTCGACGACGCGACCGCCGACCGCCACCGCACCGTCCTGGAGTCCGTGGGACTTCCCCTGAGCTACCGCTACGACCAGTGGCCCAAGCTCCTGGAGACGATGAAGGTCGACAAGAAGTCCCGCGGTGACCTGCTGCGTTTCATCGTCCTCGACGGTCTCGGCAAGCCGACCGTCCTGGAGGGACCCGACCCGGCGGTGCTGCTCGCCGCGTACGGCGAAGTCGCGAAGTAAAGCCGTACCAACGGGGTAAGTGGCCCCCCAGAACAAGCCACGGGCACCCTGCGGCGTCCCCGGCCGTTCACACAACGTCGGCCGGGGACGGTACCGTTCGGTAACGGGTGGCCCCGGCCGCCGCCCGACCAGCGTCAGTCGCACGAGACGGAGTGGCACCGGATGCAGCACGCAGTGGGGTCTCCGCTGCCGCCGCCCCATCAGCCGGGGCACGGACCGGCCACCGGCTGGTCCCCGGCCGCACATCACCCGAGCGGTCCGCCGCCGGGTGCAGCGCCGGGCGGCCCACCGCCTCCCGCGCCGGGTTTCGCCGGCGCCCCGCACCCACCGGGCACGGCCCCGCACCCGCAGGGCGCCCACCCCCAGGGCCCGGCCCCGCACGCGCACGCCCCGGCCCCGCAGCACCCGGCCCCGGCTGCCCCGCAGCACGGCGCCGTCTCCCAGCACACCCACGCGCCCGGCGCCCCCGTGCCGCCGACCCCGGACACGACGGGCCACATACAGCTCCCGCCCGGCGGCCCCGTCGCCATGCCGAGCCCGCCGCCCGGCACGGCACGGGCGGACACCGGCGCCACCACGCTTGCCGTCCTGCTCATCGGCCCCGCGGGCGCGGGCAAGACGAGCGTCGCCAAGTACTGGGCGGAGCACCGCAGGGTGCCGACCGCCCACATCAGCCTCGACGACGTACGGGAATGGGTGCGCTCGGGCTTCGCGGACCCCCAGTCCGGGTGGAACGACCACTCCGAGGCGCAGTACCGCCTGGCCCGCCGCACCTGCGGTTTCGCCGCACGGAACTTCCTGGCCAACGGCATCTCGTGCATCCTCGACGACGCCGTCTTCCCCGACCGTCCGGTCGTCGGCCTCGGCGGCTGGAAGCGGCACGTGGGGCCCGGTCTGCTGCCGGTGGTCCTGCTGCCCGGCCTGGAGATCGTCCTGGAGCGCAATGCCGAGCGCAGCGGCAACCGCCGCCTCACGGACGAGGAAGTGGCCCGCATCCACGGCCGGATGGCCGGCTGGTACGGCTCGGGTCTGCCCATCATCGACAACTCCCAGCTGGACGTGCCCGCCACGGCCCAGGTCCTCGACGACGTGCTCGCCCGTTCCATCGCGAGCCCGCCGCAGTGGTAGGCCGCGCCGCCCGAGGCGCCCGCGCGGCCCCCGGTCGGACGCGCTGAACCGGCCGTCCCGCGCCTGCGCTCATAGGCTCGTCGCATGTCAGAGGTGTACGTGGCCCGCCGTGAGCGGCTGAGGGAGCGTTGTGCCGCGGGCGGCAGCGCGTCGGCGCTGGTGTCCCGTCCCGCCAACGTGCGGTATCTCGCGGGAGCGGCGCCGCAGGGCGCCGTGCTCCTGCTGGGCAGGACCGAGGATCTGCTGCTGTGCGGCAGACCGCCCGGCGACGATCAGGGCGAGGAGCGGCCCGACGACGGGCTGCGGGTGCACCTGCTCGACGCGTCCGGCGCCGATCCCGCGGTCGCGGGGGCCGATCTGGCGGCCGCGCAGGGTGCCGATTCGCTGGCCGTCGAGGAGCACGACCTGACCGTCGCCCGGCATCGCGCGCTTGGCTCCGTCGCGCCGCGTCTGCGGCTCGCGGACCTCGGGGGAGCGGTCGAACAACAGCGCCTCGTCAAGGACGAGGAGGAGATCTCCTGCCTGCGGATCGGCTCCGAGATCGCCGACCAGGCGCTCGGCGAGCTGCTCGAATCGATTCTCGTGGGGCGAACGGAACGTCATCTCGCCCTGGAACTGGAGCGCCGGCTCGTCGACCACGGCGCGGACGGGCCCGCCTTCCCGACCTCCGTCGCCACCGGGCCGAACTCGGGCCGTGGCGCCCACCGGCCCTCTGACCGGCGGGTGGAGGAGGGGGATTTCCTCTCCGTCTGTCTGGGAGCCAGCTATCGCGGCTACCGTTGCGAGATCGGGCGTACGTTCGTCATCGGTACGTCTCCCGCGGACTGGCAGATCGAGCTGTACGACCTTGTTTTCGCCGCTCAGCGGGCAGGCAGGGAGGCTCTGGCGCCGGGCGCCGCCTACCGCGACATCGACCGCGCGGCACGTCATGTGCTGGACTCCGCAGGGTATGCGGACGGTCTCCCTCCGCTGATGGGACACGGGGTGGGGCTCGAAATCGACGAGGACCCGCAGTTGGCGCCCGCGGCCATGGGTAAACTGGACGCTTGCGTGCCGGTCACCGTCGAACCGGGGGTTCACATCCCGGGACGGGGTGGTGTCCGGATCGATGACACGCTCGTCGTGCGCCCCGAGGCGGACGGCGGACCCGAGCTACTCACCATCACGACCAAGGAGCTGCTCGCGCTCTAGCTTTCCGAGCTGTGCGCGTGCGCCGCGGTCGTCCACGTCAGTCCAGGAGATTCCGCAACCGTGGCTTCCACGAACGACCTCAAGAACGGCCTGGTGCTCAAGCTCGACGGGGGCCAGCTCTGGTCCGTCGTCGAGTTCCAGCACGTCAAGCCCGGCAAGGGCCCCGCCTTCGTGCGCACCAAGCTCAAGAACGTGCTGTCGGGCAAGGTCGTCGACAAGACCTTCAACGCCGGCGTCAAGGTCGACACGGCGACGATCGACAAGCGCGACATGCAGTTCTCCTACATGGACGGCGACTACTTCGTCTTCATGGACATGGAGACGTACGACCAGCTGCACATCGACAAGAAGGCCGTCGGCGACGCCGCGAACTTCCTGATCGAGGGCTTCGAGGCCACCGTCGCGCAGCACGAGGGCGAGGTGCTCTTCGTCGAGCTGCCGGCCGCCGTCGAGCTCACCATCAAGGAGACCGAGCCCGGCGTCCAGGGCGACCGCTCCACCGGTGGCACCAAGCCCGCCATCCTGGAGACCGGCCACCAGATCAACGTGCCGCTCTTCATCACCACGGGCGAGAAGATCAAGGTCGACACCCGTGACAGCGGCTACCTCGGCCGGGTGAACAGCTAACCGTGGCTGCTCGTAATACGGCCCGCAAGCGCGCCTTCCAGATCCTCTTCGAGGCCGACCAGCGTGGTGCCGACGTAGTGACGGTCCTCGCGGACTGGGTGCGTCACTCGCGGTCCGACACCCGGCAGCCGCCGGTGAGCGAGTTCACGATGGAGCTGGTCGAGGGGTACGCGAAGCACGCGCGCCACATCGACGAGCTGATCTCGCAGTACGCGGTCGGGTGGACCCTGGACAGGATGCCGGTCGTCGACCGCAACATCCTGCGGCTCGGTGCCTACGAGCTGATCTGGGTCGACGCGACGCCGGACGCCGTGGTCATGGACGAGGCCGTGCAGCTGGCCAAGGAGTTCTCCACGGACGATTCGCCGTCCTTCGTGAACGGCCTGCTCGGCCGCTTCAAGGACCTGAAGCCGGGTCTGCGCCGCGACGAGGCGTGAGGCCGACGAGGCGCAACGCCTCACAAGCCGCTCAGAGGGCCCGCAGCGTGTCGCTGCGGGCCCTCTGGCGTGTCCTGTGCCTTCTGGGTCCTCCGGGGCTCCTGGTGCCGCTGTGGCCCCAGGAGGGCCCTGCGCCTACGCAGAACGCCGGGGTGGGCGGGCCCCCTCGGGTGCGGCCCCCCCCGCGGTAAGGTTGTGCGGAGCTAACCCCAGGGGGAGGAG
>NZ_JBNNJZ010000378.1:470-8035 GCF_050270335.1 Streptomyces sp. NPDC059900 | reverse complement strand
CGCCGTCCGCGCGGGGGTACACCAACCCCCGGGGGCCGAACCCGCCCCCCCCCCCCCCCGCGGGCCCCCCGGGGCCGCAGCCCCCCCCACCCGGCCCCCGCCGCCGTTGCACCCCAGTAGTACGAGAGAGCCATGAACGAAGTCGAACTCGCCGTCGGCGGAATGACCTGCGCCTCCTGC
Organism: Streptomyces sp. NPDC059900; assembly: GCF_050270335.1. Lineage (NCBI taxonomy): Bacteria > Bacillati > Actinomycetota > Actinomycetes > Kitasatosporales > Streptomycetaceae > Streptomyces > Streptomyces sp. NPDC059900. The sequence goes on along the minus strand of NZ_JBNNJZ010000378.1, from coordinate 7,855 downwards.
TCCGCCCGCATCGAGAAGAAGCTGAACCGCGTGGAGGGCGTGACCGCGTCGGTCAACCTCGCCACGGAGAAGGCGAAAGTCTCGTACGCGGACGGGGTCGAGGTCGCATCGCTGATCGCCACGGTCGAGAAGCTGGGCTACACCGCACAGGAGATCGTCCCCGCTGCCCCCGAGCCGGACGGGCCTGACGCGCCGGTCACCACCGCCGACATCACCGAACCGGACACGCTGCACCGGCGGCTCATCGGCTCGGCGGTGCTTTCCCTGCCCGTCGTCCTGCTCGCGATGATCCCCTCGCTCCAGTTCGACAACTGGCAGTGGCTCTCGCTGACCCTGGCCGCGCCCGTCGTCGTCTGGGGCGGGTACCCCTTCCACCGGGCGGCGTTCACGAACCTGCGGCACGGCGCGGCGACCATGGACACGCTGGTGTCGGTGGGCACGCTCGCCGCGTTCGGCTGGTCGCTGTGGGCGCTGTTCCTCGGGGACGCGGGGATGCCGGGGATGCGGCACGGCTTCCAGTTCACCGTCTCGCGCGCGGACGCGGCGTCGACGATCTATCTGGAGGTCGCCGCGGGCGTGATCTCCTTCATCCTGCTCGGCCGCTGGCTTGAGGCCCGCTCGAAGCGGAAGGCGGGCACGGCTCTGCGCGCCCTGCTCGAACTGGGCGCCAAGGAAGCGGCCGTGCTGCGCGACGGCGCGGAGGTCCGTGTTCCGGTCGCGCGTCTCGTGGTCGGCGACCGCTTCGCCGTCCGGCCCGGCGAGGCCGTCGCGACCGACGGCACCGTCGTGGAAGGCGTCTCCGCGGTCGACGCGTCGATGCTGACCGGCGAGTCCGTGCCGGTGGACGTGACCGTGGGCGACGCGGTGACGGGGGCGACCACGAACGTCTCGGGCCTGCTCATCGTCGAGGCCACGCGGGTCGGCTCCGACACCCAACTGGCCAGGATGGCCAAGCTCGTCGAGGACGCGCAGACCGGCAAGGCCCGGGTGCAGCGCCTGGCCGACCGGATCGCCGGGATCTTCGTGCCGGTGGTCCTCCTCGTCGCCACCGCCACGCTCGGCGCCTGGCTGGGCGCCACCGGCGACGTGACCGCCGCCTTCACCGCGGCCGTCGCCGTCCTGATCATCGCCTGCCCGTGCGCGCTCGGCCTCGCGACACCGACCGCCCTGATGGTCGGCACGGGGCGCGGCGCGCAGCTCGGCATCCTCATCAAGGGCCCCGAAGTCCTGGAGTCCACACGCCGGGTGGACACCGTCGTCCTGGACAAGACCGGGACGGTGACGACGGGGCGCATGACCCTGCGGGAGGTGTACGCCGCCGGGGACACCGAGGAGAAGCAGCTGCTGCGCCTCGCGGGGGCCCTGGAGCACGCCTCGGAGCATCCCGTGGCGCGGGCGGTCGCCGCGGGCGCGGCAGCGGAGTTGGGCCTTGAGGCGGGCGCTCTGCCCGCCGTGGAGGGGTTCGGGAACGTCGCGGGGTCCGGCGTGCGCGGCACGGTGGAAGGACATGCCGTGCTCGCGGGGCGCGAACGGCTCCTGGCGGACGCGGGAGTCGAAGGGCTCGCCTCGGTGGCCGCGCTCAAGGCGGAGGCCGAGGCAGCGGGGCGTACGGCCGTCCTGGTCGCCTGGGACGGGGTGGCACGCGGCGTCCTCGCCGTGGCCGACACCGTCAAGGACACCAGCGCCGAAGCGGTGCGCGAGCTGCGCGCCCTGGGCCTGACGCCGGTGCTCCTGACCGGGGACAACCAGGCCGTCGCCCGGTCGGTGGCACAGTCCGTCGGCATCGACGCGGACTGCGTGTACGCGGAGGTCCTGCCCGAGGAGAAGGTGGATGTCGTACGGCGGTTGCAGGGCGAGGGCAAGGTCGTCGCGATGGTCGGGGACGGGGTGAACGACGCCGCCGCTCTCGCCACCGCCGATCTGGGCCTCGCGATGGGCACGGGCACGGACGCGGCGATCGAGGCGAGCGATCTGACGTTGGTGCGCGGGGACTTGCGCGGGGCCGCCGACGCGATCAGGCTCTCCCGTAAGACCCTCGCCACCATCAAGGGCAATCTCTTCTGGGCCTTCGGCTACAACGTCGCCGCGCTGCCGCTGGCCGCGGCCGGATTCCTGAATCCGATGATCGCCGGCGCCGCGATGGCGTTCTCATCGGTCTTCGTAGTGACCAACAGCCTTCGTCTCAGGGCGTTTACATAGTCCCTTCACATACCAGTTGCAGTATCCTCACTCATGAGTCCCGATCGGCATATCGGGCGGCTTGCGCATGTTCAGGACATATGCAAGAGACGCAGATCACAGGCATCCGAACGTAACCATTCAGGGGGTTCGCGAGTCTAAGAGGCGATGCAAGGGACGTCTTGGGGGACGTCTCTAGACATCGGGGACATCTTGGGGGATGTTCCTAGGAATGCGTTGGCCGGGGCACGTACACCGGGGAGCTTTGAGCGGCCCTCCTGTTACGTACGCGTCCCGGCAGATCGCATCGCAGTACGACTGGCGCGCTGCCACCACAGACGCCCGGCCGGATCCCGTGGGGGGAATCCGCACCGGGAAACAGGAAAGCGCCCCGTCCGTCGACCCGTGGGGGGATCGACGGCGGGGCGCTTTTCGCTTGGCGCCCCTGAGGGGCGCGGGGAACTGCGCGACCGGCCACAGCCGGCCCGCAGCTCCGGAAGAAGATCAGCGGCCCTCGACCGGGACGAAGTCCCGGAGAACCTCACCGGTGTAAATCTGCCGGGGGCGGCCGATGCGGGAGCCGGGCTCCTTGATCATCTCGTGCCACTGCGCGATCCAGCCGGGAAGCCGGCCGAGCGCGAACAGCACGGTGAACATCTCGGTCGGGAAGCCCATCGCGCGGTAGATGAGACCCGTGTAGAAGTCCACGTTCGGGTAGAGCTTGCGCTCGACGAAGTAGTCGTCGGCCAGCGCGTGCTCTTCCAGCTTGAGCGCGATGTCCAGGAGCTCGTCGGACTTGCCGAGCGCCGAGAGGACGTCGTGCGCCGCAGCCTTGATGATCTTCGCCCGGGGGTCGAAGTTCTTGTAGACGCGGTGCCCGAAGCCCATGAGCTTCACGCCGTCTTCCTTGTTCTTCACCTTGCGGATGAAGGTGTCGACGTCGCCGCCGTCCTGCTTGATGCCCTCGAGCATCTCCAGGACGGACTGGTTGGCGCCACCGTGCAGCGGGCCCCAGAGGGCCGAGATGCCGGCGGAGATCGAGGCGAACATGTTCGCCTGCGACGAGCCCACCAGACGCACGGTGGAGGTCGAACAGTTCTGCTCGTGGTCCGCGTGCAGGATCAGGAGCTTGTCCAGCGCGGAGACGACGACCGGGTCCAGGTCGTACTCGGCGGCGGGCACCGAGAAGGTCATGCGCAGGAAGTTCTCGACGTAGCCGAGGTCGTTGCGCGGGTAGACGACCGGGTGGCCCTGCGACTTCTTGTACGCGTAGGCCGCGATCGTCGGAAGCTTGGCGAGAAGGCGGATCGTCGAAAGGTGACGCTGCTTCTCGTCGAACGGGTTGTGGCTGTCCTGGTAGAACGTCGACAGCGCGCTGACCACGGACGACAGCATCGCCATCGGGTGGGCGTCGCGCGGGAAGCCGTCGTAGAACCGCTTGACGTCCTCGTGCAGCAGGGTGTGCTGCGTGATCTCGTTCTTGAAGCTGGCAAGCTCGTCGACCTTCGGCAGTTCGCCGTTGATCAGCAGGTACGCCACCTCGGTGAAGGTGGAGCGCTCGGCCAGCTGCTCGATCGGGTAGCCGCGGTACCGGAGGATGCCCTGCTCGCCGTCGAGGTAGGTGATGGCGGATTTATAGGCGGCGGTGTTGCCATAGCCGCTGTCCAGGGTCACCAGACCGGTCTGGGCGCGGAGCTTCCCGATGTCGAAGCCCTTGTCGCCGACAGTTGAGTCGATCACCGGGTAGGTGTACTCGTCGCCATCGCCGTACCGCAGTACTACAGAGTTGTCGCTCACGTCATCCCTCACCGACGTTGTGCCTCTTCTTCGAGGTGCCCTGACTGTCTCTACCATCCCCCATTTGGCCCTGGAGAGTGCACTCGGGGTCGACCATTGGGCCTATTGGCGGCACTCAGTGCCGCCAACCTACTCATCCTGCCCCTCTTCGCCCCGGTTGCGGAAGTGGTGTGTGACCTTTCCTACTCGTTTGATCGATCAAAATTTCCGGTGGCCTGTCCGGGGATGGATCCCGCGGTCGGCCTCGGGGTGGATCCGGGGGTGGATCCGCGGCCTCCGGCGAGCCGGAAGTCCAGGGCCGTACAGCGTCTGCCCGCCGAAACCGTGCGCACCGCTTGTCCGAGAGCCTTGCGCGAACCGACCAGGACGACCAGCTTCTTGGCGCGCGTGACCGCCGTGTAGAGCAGATTGCGTTGCAGCATCATCCATGCCCCCGTGGTCACGGGGATCACCACCGCCGGATACTCGCTGCCCTGGGAGCGGTGGATGGTGACCGCGTACGCGTGCGCCAGTTCGTCCAGTTCGTCGAAGTCGTACGGAATCTCCTCGTCCTCGTCCGTCAGGACCGTGAGCCGCTGCTCGTCGGAGTCGAGCGAGGTGACTACTCCGACGGTGCCATTGAAGACGCCGTTCCGCCCCTTCTCGTAGTTGTTGCGGATCTGGGTGACCTTGTCGCCGACGCGGAAGACCCGGCCGCCGAAGCGCTTCTCCGGTACGTCCGGTCTGCCGGGGGTGATGGCCTGCTGGAGCAGGCCGTTCAGGTTCCCTGCGCCCGCGGGGCCGCGGTGCATGGGGGCGAGCACCTGGACGTCGCGGCGCGGGTCGAGGCCGAACTTCGCCGGGATGCGCCGCGCGGCGACGTCCACCGTGACCCGGCCCGCGTCCTCGGTCTCGTCCTCCACGAAGAGGAAGAAGTCGTCGAGACCCTGCGTGATGGGCGGCACCCCGGAATTGATGCGGTGGGCGTTCGTGACGACGCCGGACTGCTGGGCCTGGCGGAAGATGTGGGTGAGGCGGACCGCGGGGACGGGGCTCTGCTCGCTGAGCATGTCGCGCAGGACCTCGCCCGCGCCGACGCTCGGCAACTGGTCCACGTCTCCGACGAACAGGAGGTGGGCGCCGGGGGCGACGGCCTTCACCAGCTTGTTGGCCAGGAGCAGGTCCAGCATGGACGCCTCGTCGACCACCACGAGGTCGGCGTCCAGGGGGCGGTCCTTGTCGTACGCGGCGTCTCCGCCCGGCTTCAGCTCCAGGAGGCGGTGGACCGTGGAGGCCTCGGCGCCGGTCAGCTCGGCGAGGCGCTTGGCGGCGCGGCCCGTGGGGGCGGCCAGGACGACCTTCGCCTTCTTGGCGCGGGCCAGCTCCACGATGGACCGCACCGTGAAGGACTTGCCGCAGCCGGGGCCGCCGGTGAGGACGGCGGCCTTCTGCGTGAGCGCGAGCCTGACGGCCTGCTCCTGCTCGGGGGCGAGGTCGGCGCCCGTACGCCTGGCCAGCCAGCTCAGGGCCTTGCCCCAGTCCACGTCCTGGAACGCGGGCATGCGGTCCTCGGGGGTTCTGAGGAGGCGCAGGAGCTGGGCGGAGAGGGAGAGTTCCGCGCGGTGGAAGGGGACGAGGTAGACGGCGGTGACGTCTTGTCCGTCCGCGTTCCCGGGGGCGCTGTCGGGTCCGGGGACCTTCTCCCGTACGACGCCTTCCTCCTCCGTGGCCAGCTCTGCCAGGCAGTCGATGACCAGGCCCGTGTCCACCTGGAGCAGCTTCACCGCGTCGGCGATGAGGCGTTCCTCCGGGAGGTAGCAGTTGCCCTGGTCGGTGGACTGGGAGAGGGCGTACTGGAGGCCGGCCTTGACCCGTTCCGGGCTGTCGTGCGGGATGCCGACGGACTGGGCGATGCGGTCCGCCGTGAGGAAGCCGATGCCCCAGACGTCTGCGGCCAGGCGGTAGGGCTCGTTCTTCACCATGGAGATCGAGGCGTCCGCGTACTTCTTGTAGATGCGGACGGCGATGGACGTGGAGACGCCGACGCCCTGGAGGAAGACCATGACTTCCTTGATCGCCTTCTGTTCCTCCCAGGCCGCGGCGATCATCTTGGTGCGTTTGGGGCCAAGGCCCGGGACTTCGACGAGGCGCTTGGGGTCCTGCTCGATGATGTCGAGGGTGTCCACGCCGAAGTGGGTGGTGATGCGGTCCGCCATGACGGGGCCGATGCCCTTGATCAGGCCCGAGCCCAGATAGCGGCGGATGCCCTGGATGGTGGCGGGGAGGAGCGTCGTGTAGTTCTCCACCGTGAACTGTTTGCCGTACTGCGCGTGGGAGCCCCAGCGGCCCTCCATGCGCAGGGACTCGCCCACTTGTGCGCCGAGGAGTGCGCCGACGACCGTGAGGAGGTCGCCGGCGCCTCGGCCCGTGTCCACGCGGGCCACGGTGTAGCCGTTCTCCTCGTTGGCGTAGGTGATTCGCTCCAGGACGCCTTCGACCACTGCGGCCGTTGCCGCTCCTGCCTTTGCCTTTGCTGCCGCTGCTGGACTCGACATGCGCTGACGTTATCGCTCTGCGCTGACAGTGCGGGGGGCCTGTGGATAACTCTGGGGTGGGGATGGGGTGGGGGTGGGGGTTGGCGTGGGTTCGGGGCAGGGCGGTCGGGGTGGGAACTTCGAAGGGGCCCGGTCATTGAAGACCGGGCCCCTTCGGGTTTCCCCTCCCCTGTCGGTACTCCGCGATCCCCCCAGATCCCCCTCCGGAAGTCCCGACGCAAAGTACGACCCGCGTCGGGCGGGAAGGGTTGCACGGGCAAGGCGACTAGTTTTCGGAGTGCCGATGGAGGTGGGCAGAAGTAGCGTTTCGCTCATGAGCGATGAATCTGCCGCAAACCCGGCTGACACCTCCTTGGAAAAGGACGTCCTCGACGAGCTCGGCGATGACCGGCTCCAGGAGATCGCGGAGCTGCTCGGTACGGATGCCGCGGGGGCGCAGGACGTGGTGGGCACCACCGTGAGCGCGCTTTCGGGGAACCTCCAGGAGAAGGCGGAGGACCCCGTGGAGGCGCCGGAGGTCGAACAGGCCTTCGCCGAGGCGTCGCCTCCGCAGGGGGTCGTCGGGTTCGGGGGGTTCGGGGGGCTTGCGGCGGGCGGGATGTTGTCGGGGATGCTCGCGAAGATGAGCAGGCCGGTGGCCAATGCGGTGGCCAAGAAGACGGGGCTGCCGGCGGCGTCCGTGACGCGGGTGATCGAGCTGTTGATTCCGGTGCTTCTTACTGTGCTGACGAAGCGGGCGCGTCGGTCGTCGGGGGCGGGGGCGCCGGGGGCGCCGGGGCCGGGGGGCGGGGCTGGATCCGGGGGTGGGCTTGGTGACTTGCTGGGGCAGATCCTGGGCGGCGGCAAGAAGCGGTAGCGGTACGGGGGGGTGGGGTG